>JBOGDY010000218.1:0-4602 GCA_050742955.1 Actinomycetes bacterium
GCACCGGCGGCTGCTATCCGCCGGACTGCTGGCCGGGTCGGTCGCGCTCGCGCTGCACGCCCTGTCACCCCCGTCGGCCGCGACCGTGCCGGTGCTGGCAGCCGGGCACGACCTGGCGGGTGGCACGACGGTGCGCGAGGGGGACCTCGCTGTGCTGCGGGTCGCCGCCGACGCCGTCCCCGACGGCGCGATGCGGCCCACCGACGAGACGGTCGGGCGGACCCTCGTCGGGCCGGTTCGGGCGGGCGAGGTCGTCACCGACGTCCGGCTGCTCGGCCCGTCCCACGTCGCCGGGCTCGGTGAGGGCACGGTGGCCACCCCGGTGCGGATCGCCGACCCGGGGTCGGTGTCATTGCTGCGACCCGGCGACGTGGTCGACGTGCTGGCGGCGGCCGCGCCCGACGGCTCGGGCGACGCGACGGGTGAGGCGCGGCTGGTCGCGGCGGCGGTCCGGGTGGTGACGCTGCCGGCCGAGCGGGAGTCCGGCCTCGGAGGGGACTTCGGCGAGGGTGCCCTGGTCGTGCTCGCCACCTCGTCGCAGACGGCCGCGCGGCTGGCGTCGGCGGCCGTGACCGACCGGCTGTCCGTCACGATCCGAGGGGGATGACAGGCCGGGTCGCCTCTGACACGGTGTGATCGTCTTCGACAGAGAGGGAAAGCGCCATGCTCAAGGGTTTCAAGGACTTCATCCTGCGCGGCAACATCGTCGAGCTGGCAGTCGCCCTGGTCATCGGGCTCGCGTTCACCGCCCTCATCACCGCGTTCACCGACGCCTTCATCAAGCCGCTCATCGGCCTGATCCTCGGCGGCGGTGTCGACGCGGGAACACTCACCATCAGGGACCAGGTCTTCGACTTCACGCTGTTCATCAATGCGGTCATCACGTTCCTGGCCACCGCGGCGGCGGTCTACTTTGCGATCGTGGTCCCGATGAACAAGCTGCGCGAGCGGCGGCTGAGGGGCCAGGAGCCGGAGCCCGAGACCCCGCCGTCGGAGGACATCCTGCTGCTGCAGGAGATCCGCGACCTGCTGCGCCAGCGGTCGATCTGACGCTGGTGACCGGAAGCCACCGCACTCACCAGTGCGGGGGCTTGTCCTCCAGGAGACGCTCGTCGGCGTCGCGGTCGTCGACGGGCGCGTCGCCCCAGCCGCTGTCGGTGTCGTCAGAGGTCTGCTCGGGCAGCACGTCCTCGTCGTACCCGGAAGGCTCGGTCATGCCCCCAGGGTAACCATCGACGCGCGGGTCGGCGTTCGCCGTGGGCGTACGACCGGGACCGGGAAATCCGTTGCCGCGGCCCGCGCCGCCTGCCTAGGCTGACCTGCGGTACGAAACCGTTTCGTTCACCTGCAGTTCACCTCCTGGAGCTCCCCGCCATGGTCCCCCTCGCCGGTCGCGACACCGCCATCTGCGACGCGACCCTCGCCCTGCTCGCCGAGGTCGGCTACGACCGGATGAGCATGGACGCGGTGGCTGCGCGGGCACACGCCAGCAAGGCGACCATCTACCGCCGCTGGCCGGGAAAGCGCGAGCTGGTGCTCGACGCCCTGCGCGGCCGCGCGGAGCGCACCGCCGTCCCGGCCGACACCGGCAGCCTGCGCAGCGACCTGCTCGCCACGTTCCGGGCGATGTCCGACGAGTTCGGCGACGAAGAGGCCGAGCTGATGGCCGGTGTCCTGCACGCGATGCGATGCTCGCCCGAGCTGGGCGCCTGCGTCCGCGACCAGGTCTTCGAGAGCAAGGCCAGGCTGCTGCGGCTCGTCGTCGGGCGCGCGGTCGCCCGCGGCGAGCTGCCCGCCGACGCCGACGCCGGCCTCGCCCACGAGGTGGCCGGCGGGCTGTGGTTCCAGCGCGTCCTGGTTGTCGGTGGGCCGGTGGACGATGACTTCATCGCGCACATCACCGACGACGTCCTGATCCCTCTGCTGTCCCGAGGCAATCCGTCCACCACCACCCGGGAGACACCGTGACCGACCCCGTCCGCCCCACTTCCGAGGCTCTCGAGGAGGCCGAGCACGGCTCCGGCCCGCCCGACCCACGGCGCTGGCTTGCGCTGACCGTGATCGCCGTGGCCCAGCTGATGATCGTGCTCGACGCGTCGATCGTGAACATCGCGCTGCCGTCGGCCCAGGCCGACCTCGACATCAGCGACGCGAACAGGCAGTGGGCGGTGACGGCCTACACGCTGGCGTTCGGCGGCCTGCTGCTGCTCGGCGGACGTATCGCCGACTACACCGGGCGCAAGCGCACGTTCATCATCGGCCTGTTCGGGTTTGCCGGCGCGTCGGCGCTGGGCGGGGTCGCCCCCAACCAGGAGCTCCTGTTCGCCGCCCGCGGCCTGCAGGGTGCCTTCGCCGCGCTGATGGCGCCGGCGGCTCTCTCGCTGATCACGGTGACGTTCACCGAGCCCAAGGAGCGCGCGAAGGCGTTCGGTGTGTTCGGGGCTCTCGCCGGCGGTGGCGCGGCCATCGGCCTCGTCGTCGGCGGCGTCCTGACCGAGTACTTCTCGTGGCGCTGGTGCCTGGGGGTCAACGTCCCGATCGCGCTCCTGACCGCGCTCGCGGCGGTGCCGCTGGTGCACGAGAGCAAGGCCCACGGCGACACCCGCTACGACGTCCCCGGCGCCGTGCTCGCGACGCTGGGTCTTGTGTCGCTGGTCTACGGCTTCACCGAGGCCGCGAAGGAGGACGTCGGCTGGTCACACCCGAGCACGATCTTCTTCCTCGTGGCGGCGGGGGTGCTGCTCGTGGCGTTCCTCGTGCTGGAGCGGCGGGTCAAGAACCCGCTACTGCCGCTGCACATCCTCCGGGACCGCAACCGGGGCGGCTCCTACCTGACGTTCCTGCTCGTGGCTGCGGGACTGTTCGCCATGTTCCTGTTCCTCACGTTCTACCTGCAGGCCGTGTTGGGCTACAGCCCGCTCAAGGCCGGCTTCGCGTTCCTGCCGTTCAGCGGCGGCATCATCATCTCCGCCGGCGTGGTGGCCCAGCTGCTCCCCCGCGTGGGCCCGCGTCCCTTGATCCTCATCGGGCTCACCATGGCCACCGTCGGGATGCTCTGGCTGACCCAGATCGGCCCCGAGACAAGCTATGTCACGCACGTGCTGCCGCCGATGATCGTGATGAGCGTCGGCATGGCCGGTGTCTTCATCCCGGCGTCGAGCACCGCACTGGTCGGGGTCGGGGGTCACGACGCCGGCATCGCCAGCGCCGTGCTCAACACGTCGCAGCAGATCGGCGGCTCGCTGGGCCTGGCGCTGCTCAACACGATGTACGCCGGGGCGGTGAGCGGCTACATGACCGACAACCGGCTGCAGCCGGTCGAGACCCCGTTCGGGTTGCAGCCGCCGCACGATGCGCTGGTGCACGGCTACGTCGTGTCCTTCGTGTGGGGCGCGTCGCTCCTGCTCGGCGCGCTCGTCGTCGCGACGCTGATGATCAACGCCAAGAAGGACGACATCCCGTCCGAGCCGGGGCTGGCTGCCGCGGCCTGACGGTCAGTTGGTGGCGGCCGGGGCGGGCCGCGGTGCTCCGGACGGGGCGCCGCGGCCCGCTCGACGTTCATGGGGGGCGGCCGGCGCCAGTCGCTCGAAGCGCAGGCGACCGACGGCCAGCGAGGTAGACTGTCTATCAATTCTTTCTACCTAAGGTGCCAAGTGCCCATCAATATCAAGAACCCCGAGGCCGAGCGCCTGGCCCGGGAGCTCGCTGATCGCACCGGTGTCAGCCTGACCGAGGCGGTCATCACCGCCCTTCGGGAACGTGCCGACCGAGTTCGTGCCTCTCAGCACGCCGGCAGCGGTGCCGAGCGCGCCGATCGCATCCGGCGCATCGGCCGACAGATCGGCCCTCTGCTCGAGGAGCCGTGGCGGTCTCGGGACCACGGCGACTTGCTGTACGACGACAAGGGTCTGCCCGCGTGATCGTGGACACGTCCGCGCTGGTCGCGATCATCCGTGACGAGCCGGAGGCGAGTCTGTTCTGTGAGCTCATGGCCACGGCTGAGCAGGCGTCGATGTCGGCCGCCAACTACGTCGAGACGGCGATCGTCGTGGACAGCAGTCGTAACCCGGTGGCATCGCGCCATCTCGACCGGATGGTGAGCGCCGCCGGCATCGTCGTCGCCGACGTCACGGCGGCCCAGGCGCAGCTCGCCCGGGCCGCTTATCGCGACTTTGGCAAGGGGAGCGGCCATCCGGCCGGTCTGAACTGTGGTGACTGCTTCGCCTACGCCCTGGCGAAGGACCGTGACGAACCCCTGCTTTTCAAGGGCGATGACTTCGGCCACACGGACGTCACCCCCGCGGCCTAGCCCCACGCTGTGGCAGGTCGGCGGCCGTCAGTGCGGGGGCCGAGGCTCCGGTAGCCTGCGCCACGCAGCCGCTCGATGCTGCTCCCCGCCCTCGTAGCTCAGGGGATAGAGCAACGGTTTCCTAAACCGTGTGCCGCAGGTTCGAATCCTGCCGGGGGCACCACAGCGGCACCACAGGGGCACCACTGTTTCTGCAGGTCAGCAACGCGGTGTCTCTGACGTCACTGGCATTACCGATCGCGCAGGTCGCTTGCTCGTAGTCATGCGTACCCTTGATCGGACAGCACCACACC
>JBOGDY010000219.1:0-4581 GCA_050742955.1 Actinomycetes bacterium
GACCCCGACGCCGAGCGAGACCAAGACCAACGGTCCACCCACGACGCCACCGAAACCGCCCACCACCAACGAGACCACGATCACCCTCGGGCCGGGTGAGTCGCCGCCCGGCGGCGGTTAGCCGGGCTGGGCTCGGGACGGCGGGACGCCAACCGTTGACCGGCCTCTGACACCATCGGCCCCATGACGGGCATCGAGGTGGGCGCCCGCCGGTCCGGCGACGCGTCCTACGGCCGGGTCGATGACGACCGGCGCGCCGGCGGCGACGTGGTGGCGCCGTCGCGCGAGGACCCGGTGGTCCGGGCCGGCAGCGAGGTCGTCGGCGGTCCGCTCGGGCGGCGGGCTCGCACGGGTGGCGGCTGGTGGACGCCGCTGCGGGTCCTGATGGCCCTGGTCTTCCTCACCTGCGGGCTCGGCCTGATCCAGAAGGAGCCCTGCCGCAGCGGTGGCTTCGGTGCGCCCGGCGTCTACAGCCATGGCTGCTACAGCGACATCCCGCCGCTCTTCGCCGGGCGTGGCCTGGCGGACGGTGAGGTGCCCTACGTCGACCAGCCGGCCGAGCACCGGGTGGAGTATCCCGTGCTCACCGGCGCCGTCATGTGGGCGACGGCGGCGCTGGTGCCGGAGGACTCGGCCGACCGGGCCCGCTGGTTCTTCGACATCAACGCGGTGGGCCTCGCGCTGTGCGCGGCTGTTGTCGTCGCGGCGACGGCGCTGACGGCCGGCCGGCGCCCGTGGGACGCGGCGATGGTGGCGCTGGCGCCGGGGCTGGCACTGGCGGGCACGATCAACTGGGACCTGTACGCCGTGGCGCTGCTGTCCCTGTCGCTGCTGGCCTGGTCGCGGGAGAGACCCGGATGGGCAGGTGTCCTGCTGGGCCTGAGCGCGGCCGCCAAGTTCTACCCGCTGTTGGTGTTGGGCCCCTTGCTGCTGCTGTGCCTGCGGACCGGCCGGATGCGCGAGCTGCGGGTCGCCGCGGGCAGCGCCGCCGTGGCCTGGCTGATGGTCAACCTGCCGGTGATGCTGGCCGACTTCGACGGCTGGGCCTACTTCTACGTCTTCAACCGCGAGCGAGGGGAGAGCTGGGGCTCGCTGTGGGTGGTGCTGACCCAGCAGGGCCACGGAGTGCCGAAGGATTCGCTCAACATGCTCTCCGGCGGGCTGTTCGCGCTGGCCTGCCTCGGGGTCGCGGTCCTCGCGCTCGGCGCCCGCCGCCGCCCGCGGCTCGCGCAGCTGCTGTTCCTCGTGGTCGCGGCCTTCCTGCTCACCAACAAGGTCTACTCACCGCAGTACGTCCTGTGGCTGATCCCGCTCGCGGTCCTGGCCCGGCCTCGCTGGCGCGACTTCCTGATCTGGCAGGCGTGCGAGGTGCTGCACTTCGTCGGCACCTGGCTGTTCCTGCTCGGGACCGTCGACACGGAGGTGACCGCCAACCGGTCGCTCGGCGACGACCCCTACGGCATGCTCGTCGGCCTGCACGTGGCCGGCACCCTCTACCTGGCGGTCCTCGTCATCAGGGACGTCCTGCGGCCCGAGCACGACCCGGTGCGTGCCGACGGCTCCGACGACCCGGGCGGCGGCGTGTTCGACGGGGCGAGGGACGTCAGGCGGCTGAGTGTCGGTACGTCGGCCGGGAGGCCCGATCCCGCCCGAAGCTAGTGCGCCTGGCGGTTGACAGGTGGCCCGCGCCGCAGTGCCATCGAAACGGCCTCAGCAACCGCGAGAATCCGGAGCCTGCCATGCGCCCTTCGACCAGAGTCTCCGCCGGCGCCTTCGGCTTCCTGCTCGCGCTCCCACTGGCGCTCCCGCTCGCCTTCCTGGCGGTGGCCCCGTCGGCTGCTGCCGCCCCGCCGTTCACGGTCAACAGCACGCTGGACGAGAACGACGCCGGCCTGGACGGCAACTGCCTGTCGGCCTCCGGCGTGTGCACGCTGCGCGCCGCCGTCCAGGAGATCAACAGCTCCGGGAGCGGTCTGATCACCGTCCCGGCCGGCACCTACGTCCTCACCCTAGGGGACATCGACATCACTGCCAGCCCGGCGATCAGCGGTGCCGGCGCCGGCAGCACGATCATCGACGGTGGCGGGACGTCGCGCGTGTTCGAGCTGGCCGCCGGCGCGTCCGCGTTCATCGAGAAGGTGACGGTCAGGAACGGGACCGGGGGGGCGAGCACCGTCTTCCCGGGCCACATCCACGGCGGGGGGATCCACAACCACGGGACGCTGGTCCTGGCCAACAGCACGGTCAGGGACAACCAGGCGTTCGAGGGTGGCGGGATCACGAACGCCGGCACCGGCGTCCTCACGCTCATCAACGACACGATCACCGGGAACACGGCAACCTTCGGCCGCGGCGGGCTCGAGAACCTCGGCACCGCCACCCTTCGCAACGTCACGATCAGCCACAACGCCGGGGCCAGCGGCGCGGGCGGCCTGTTCGCCGGCCAGAGCATGCGGCTGAACAACACGATCGTCGCGAACAACACCCCCGGGAACTGCGGTGCGCCGGTGGGTGTCGCCGTGGAAGCGATGGATAGCGGGAACAACCTGGACAGTGGCGGCACGTGCGGCTTCACGGCCGCGGGGGACCTGTCCAACAGCGACCCGCTGCTGGGGCCCTTGCAGGCGGACGGCACCCGCCCGCTGCTGCCCGGCAGTCCCGCGATCGACACGGGCGACACCTCGGCGGCCAACTGCCCGCCCATCGACCAGCGAGGCGTCGCGCGCCCCCAGGACGGCGACGGCAACGGCACCGTGCGCTGCGACATCGGCGCCTACGAGGTGATCGCGCCGCCCGCGGCGCCCACCTGTGACGGGCAGGTCGCCGGCATCGTCGGGACCGCGGGCGACGACGAGATCCGCGGCACCTCGGGCCCCGACGTGATCGTCGGACTAGGGGGCCACGACGAGATCCGCGGCCGAGGCGGCGCCGACCGGATCTGCGGCGGAACGGGCAGGGACGAGCTGCGAGGGGGCGACGGGAACGACCGCCTGTTCGGCCAACAGGGCCGGGACAAGCTGCGCGGGGGCGACGGGAACGACCTCCTGAACGGCGGCCCCGGCTCCGACAGCTGCAGGGGAGGTTCGGGCAGGGACACCCGGGTCAGCTGCGGGTAGACGTCCGGCCGGCCCGCACCGTCCGGTGCGGGCCGGTCCGACCGTGCCGTCAGGCCGAGAGAACCCTGCTACGGCAGATAGTGGTAGCCGGACTGCGTTGCGCCACCACGCCAGGCCGATCCGTCCCAGACGTAGGAGACGCCCTGGGTCCGGAAGTATCCAGGACCGTCGTTCGCGGTGCCGTCGCAGTCCGGTCGGTTGGCACCGTAGAGCCGCGATGTGCGGATCTCGTCGTTCCAGGTGCTGTTGTAGACCCAGTCGGTGGACTGGCAGTTCACCCAGCCGGCGCGGGTCCACTTCTGCAGGTCGAGCCGCACGGCGAGGTGCCCGGGCGCGAACATGTCGATGGTGGTGCAGTTGGCCACGCGCGCGTAGGTGTGAGCGGAGGCGGTGGTCTGGCCGGTGGCGTGGTCATGCGCGATCTGCGACCAGCTGATCGTGCAGAGGCCGTAGGTGTCGTAGACGCGAGCCGAAGCGGTCGGGGTGTGCGCGGATGCCGGCTGTGCTGCTATCACGGCCAACGTGAGTCCAATGAGCGCGGACAGGGCGAGCATGCCGACGCGACGAGCCTTCATGGATGGCCTTCTTTCCATCTGCGGGTCGGCCCCGTGGGTGCCGATGTGCTGCGGCCGCGCCGGGCGGTGCGGCTCAGAAGGGGGTCCCGGACCCCACGCTGGTCGGGACGGGCACCGGACTGAAGCCACCCAAGGTGTGGTCTCGGCCCACCTGCGGCAACCGGGCGGTCGGGTGCGTTGCCGAGCTCAGCCTTCGACGACCCGGTCGGGATGCGTGGTGGTGAGCCGGACCTCGCAGCCCAGCTCCTCGCCGACGGTGGGCGGCTCGACCCCGTCGGGAAGGAAGACCAGCGACACCTGCATGTGCGGCGGCTCGATGAACCAGCGTTGCCGCCCGGCCCAGGTGAACGGCGACAGGTTGCGGCCGACCGCCTCGAGGGTGCCGAGGGCGAGCACCCTGGCTCGCTGCGCGGGACCGCGCACCGCCTTGGGCGCCTCGAGCGCCACCCCGTGCGCCGTGCCGCCGCTGACCACCACCAGGTGGCCGGGCGACGTTGCCCGGTACTGGCGGTAGCCGCAGCGCTGGCCCCGGCGCAGCGGCTCGACGTCGAGGACCGTGCCGCGGGCCTGCAACGCGCCCCGGTCTCCCAGCCAGAGCCGGGTGCCGACCCGGGGGCGGAAGGTGATGTGGGGATGCCGCGAGCGCAACCCGGCCAGCTCCGGTCCGCTCAGGTGGCTGACCCACATCGTGGCGGTGGGCAGTCCCGCGTCGCCCACCCGCGACACCCAGCCGTCGGTCTCGGCCACCGGGTCGACGTCCCCGGGCCGGTCCAGCGGCAGGTGCAGCGCCACCCCTTCGACCTGCAGGTGGCGGCTCGCGTCGCTGACCGCGGCCAGCTCGTCCGGCCGGACCCCGTGCCGGTTCATCGACGTGCGGCACTCGACCACGA
>JBOGDY010000220.1:0-4578 GCA_050742955.1 Actinomycetes bacterium
GGCGTACGCCGTGGTGCAGGCGCTCATCGCCCGCCGGGTGATCGGCGACTACCGCCAGCCGGACGTGGTGCGGCTCGGCTTCGCGCCCCTCTACGTGCGCCACGTCGACGTCGTGGCCGCGGTCGAGCAGATCGCGGCCGTGATCGAGGCCGGGGAGCAGCGGGACGAGCGCTACGCGGTCCGCAACATCGTGACCTGAGCCTCTACGCTGGCCACCGGTCACGAGAGGGAGGTCCCGCCGGTGCGGGTGTGGCGCGCGCTCGACGAGGTCGACGTCGGTGCCGGTGAGCGGTCGGTTGTCACCGTCGGCGTCTTCGACGGCGTCCACCGTGGGCACCGGCACGTGATCGACGGCGTGATCGGGCGGGCCCGCGAGCTCGGGGCCACAGCGGTCGTCGTCACCTTCGACCCGCACCCGATGTCGGTGGTCCGCCCGGGGCAGGAGCCGCTGCAGGTCTCCACGGTCGAGCACCGGCTGGCGCTGCTCGACGACGAGGGTGTCGACGCGGTGCTCGTGCTCCCCTTCACCTCCGAGCGGGCCCAGCAGTCGGCGGCGGACTTCGTCGGCGAGGTTCTGGCGGGTGCCCTGCACGCGATCGAGGTGCACGTGGGGGAGAACTTCCGCTTCGGCCACCGCGCGGCCGGCACGGTGGACACGCTGCGGGAGCTCGGCCCGGCGTACGGCTTCCAGGTCCGACCGGTCGCGCTTGCCGGTGACGCCCGAACCTGGTCGTCCACCTACGTCCGGGAGCACCTCGCCGAGGGGGACGTCGAGGGGGCGGCCGCCACGCTCGGCCGGCCGCACCGGCTCGAGGGCCCTGTCGTCGAGGGCGACAAGCGCGGCCGCGAGCTGGGCTACCCGACCGCCAACCTCGACGTCGGCGACGGTGCCGCCGTGCCCTCCGACGGCATCTACGCCGGCTGGCTGGTTCTCGACGACGGCCGGGCGATGCCCGCGGCCATCTCCATCGGCACCAACCCGACGTTCGGCGGCACCACCCGCCGCGTGGAGGGCTACGTCCTCGACCGCGACGACCTCGAGCTCTACGGCGAGCACGTCGCCCTCGACTTCGCGCACCGGTTGCGCGACACACTGCACTTCGACGACGTCGACGGCTTGCTCGCCCAGATCGCCGACGACGTGCGCCGGACCCGGGAGCTCACGGCGTGACCGCGTCGGTGGGGGAGGATCGACGAGCGCTGCGGCAGACCGAGAAGTGGTTCGTACGCCGCGGGCTGCCGTTCTTCGTCGAGGGACGCACCATCGATGTCAACGACCTCGTGCATGGCCGCTCCCTCGTCGTGCTGGTCCTCGCCTACTTCGGCTCCCTGGTGCTGGCCGTCCCCGGCGACCAGCCGTGGGCGTTGCGGCTGGTCTACGCGGGCGCCGGACTGCTCCTGCTCGTGGCGGTGTGGGCCGGGGCGAACCTGACCCGTCGCAAGCGGGCGCTGGAGCGGCCGCAGCGGGTCGGGGTCGTCGAGCTCGCGGTCTATGCGCTGGGCCCGGCGGCCGTGGTCCTGGCACTGCGGGGCGACACCGACATGGCGCTGGGCACACTGCTCGCCGACGCGACCGTGCTGGGCGTGGTCGCGGCGGTGGAGATCCTCGACGTGGGCCCGATCGCCCGCTGGGCGCTCGCCCGGACCTTCGCGGAGCTCGGCTCCCTGTTCCGGCTGGTGACCCGCGCGCTGCCGATGCTGCTGCTGTTCACGACGTTCCTGTTCATCAACACCGAGGTGTGGCAGGTCGCCTCCTCGCTGACCCGGCCGGTGCTCTGGCTCGCGGTGGCCTTCTTCGGCGTCCTCGCCGTGGCCTTTCTCCTGGTCCGGCTGCCGGAGGAGGTGGCCGCGGTCAACGACCGTCTCGCCGACGACCACGTCCGCCGGGCGCTCGAGGGCACCCCGCTCGCCGGGCACGTCGACCAGCTCGGCGGGGTCCGGCCGGAGCCGCTGGCCCGCCGCCAGCGCGTCAACCTGCTGCTCGTGCTGCTCGTGACGCAGATCGCCCAGGTGGCGCTGCTCTCGGTCGCGGTCTGGGCCTACTTCCTGTCCTTCGGCCGCGTCGCCATCGGCGAGGGGGTCATCGACTCGTGGGTGGGGGAGGAGAACCGGGCCGCGCCCCCGCCGCTGCTCGGCCAGCTCGGCTTCTCCAACGAGCTGCTGCAGGTCTCGATCTTCCTCGCCGCGTTCTCCGGGCTCTACTTCGTCGTCTACGCGGTGACCGACTCGGCCTACCGCGAGCAGTTCTTCACCGAGATCACCGACCAGCTCGAGCAGGCCGTCGGGGTCCGGGCCGCCTACCTGGCCCTCGTCCGGCGTGAGGGCGGGCCGGTCTCGGATTCGGGTCCGCCGCCACCCGGCTGATACGCTCGGGAGCCGCCGTACCGACGGCGTGAGCCTCCATGTCCGCCCGTGACCAAGACCGGGCGGCGCTCACCGGACGAGAACAGGGAGTGACGTGTCGCTCGACACCGCTACGAAGAAAGAGATCATCTCCGAGCACGGCGCCAGCGAGGGCGACACCGGCTCCCCCGAGGTCCAGGTCGCGATGCTCTCGCGCCGCATCAGCGACCTCACCGAGCACCTCAAGGAGCACAAGCACGACCACCACTCGCGTCGTGGGCTCCTGCTGCTGGTCGGCCGTCGGCGCCGGCTGCTCAACTACCTGGCCAGGAAGGACATCAACCGCTACCGCGCGTTGATCGAGAAGCTCGGCCTGCGTCGCTAAGTCAGGTACGACGGGGCGGTCCCGTCCGGTTCCCCTTCGCGGGTGCCCCGCGGTCGCGCTTGCGCCACAGGACCACAACTGAACACCAGACACCACCCAGCAAGGAGCGGCTCGCCACGGCCGGCCGGTCCTCGGTAGTGGCCCCCGGATGTGACATCCCGTCCGTGGGCTTCCATCGAAGACCGGCTCTCGGGACACCGAATCGAAGGTCCCGTCAGCGGCGTCGCAGCCTGCTCCCGCAGAGGAACAGGAGAGTCACCAGTGACAACACAGCAAAATCACGCCGAGTCCAAGGTCTTCACCACCGAAGCCGTCATCGACAACGGCAAGCACGGCAAGCGCACCGTCCGCTTCGAGACCGGGCGCCTCGCCCGGCAGGCCGCCGGCGCGGTCGCAGCCACCCTCGACGACGACACGATGCTGCTGTCGGCCACCACCGCCGGCAAGCATCCCAAGGACCACTTCGACTTCTTCCCCCTGACGATCGACGTCGAGGAGCGGATGTACGCGGCGGGCCGCATCCCCGGCTCCTTCTTCCGCCGCGAGGGTCGTCCCAGCGAGGATGCCATCCTCACCTGCCGGCTCACCGACCGGCCGTTGCGGCCGTCGTTCGCCAAGGGCCTGCGCAACGAGGTGCAGGTCGTCATCACCGTGCTGGCGCTGCACCCGAACGACCTCTACGACGTGGTCGCGATCAACGCCGCGTCAGCGTCCACCCAGCTCGCCGGTCTGCCGTTCAGCGGCCCGATCGGCGCTACCCGGGTCGCGCTCGTGGACGACCAGTGGGTCGCCTTCCCGACCCACGAGCAGCTCGAGAACGCGGTCTTCGACATGGTCGTCGCCGGCCGCGTGGTGGGCGACGATGTCGCGATCATGATGGTCGAGGCCGAGGCCACGCAGTCGGCCTGGCGCCTGGTCAAGGACGAGGGCAGGTCCGCCCCGACCGAGGAGACCGTTGCCGAGGGTCTCGAGGCCGCCAAGCAGTTCATCGCCACCCTGTGCCAGGCCCAGACCGAGCTCGCGTCCCAGGCCGCCAAGCCCACCGCCGAGTTCCCCCGCTTCCTCGACTACGAGGACGACGTCTACGAGGCGGTCAGCAACCTGGTCACCGACGAGCTGGCCGGCGCGCTGACGATCGCCGGAAAGCAGGAGCGCGAGGCCGAGCTCGACCGCATCAAGGACGCCGCCAAGGACAAGCTCGCCGGCCAGTACGAGGGCCGCGAGAAGGAGATCAGCGGCGCCTTCCGCGGGGTGACCAAGAAGCTGGTGCGTCAGCGGATCCTGCGCGACAAGGTGCGCATCGACGGGCGCGGCCTCGCCGACATCCGGCCGCTGTCGGCCGAGGTCGAGGTGCTGCCCCGCGTGCACGGCTCGGCGCTGTTCGAGCGCGGCGAGACGCAGATCCTGGGCGTCACCACGCTGAACATGCTGCGCATGGAGCAGATGCTCGACACGCTAGCGCCGGAGACCCGCAAGCGCTACATGCACAACTACAACTTCCCGCCCTACTCCACCGGTGAGACCGGTCGGGTGGGTTCGCCCAAGCGTCGCGAGATCGGCCACGGCGCACTGGCCGAGCGCGCCATCCTGCCGGTGCTGCCGACCCGCGAGGAGTTTCCCTACGCGATCCGCCAGGTCTCGGAGGCGCTGAGCTCCAACGGGTCCACCTCGATGGGCTCGGTCTGCGCGTCGACCATGGCGCTGCTCAACGCCGGTGTGCCGCTGCGTGCTGCGGTCGCCGGGATCGCCATGGGCCTGGTCAGCGACGAGGTGGACGGAAAGACCGAGTACGCCGCGCTGACCGACATCCTCGGCGCCGAGGACGCGTTCGGTGACATGGACTTCAAGGT
>JBOGDY010000221.1:0-4559 GCA_050742955.1 Actinomycetes bacterium
CGCTCCACCTGGTCGCGCACCGACTCGAGCGACACGATGATGAGGTCGTCACCGGTGTTCAGCGGTGTGGACGGTCCCGGCACGAACGCCCGCCCGCCGCGCACGACCAGCGTGACGGCCGCTCCCTCCGGCAGTCGCAGCTCGAAGACCTCCACGCCGGCCAGTCGTGAGCCCTTGTCGATGTGGACCTGCACGAGGTCGGCGTCCAGGCGGATGAGCGGCGACGACTCGATGTCGAGGTCGCGGGCCTCGCCCGACGACGCGACACCGAGGCGCCGCGCGACCATCCCCAGGGTCGGCCCCTGCACGATCGTGTAGACGACGACGAGGACGAAGACGAGGTTGAAGATGTAGTCCTGCCCGGTCACGGTCGAGAGCACGATCGGCACCGCCCCGCGCAGCCCCGCCCACGAGAGGAAGGCGTGCTCGCGCCACGGGATGTCGAACGGCCACATCGCGGCCACCACCGACAGGGGCCGGGCGACCAGGAGCAGCACCAGGCCGATGCCCAGCGCCGGAAGGACCGCGGACCCGAGGTCCGAGGGTGTGGCCAGCAGCCCGAGCATGACGAACAGGCCGATCTGGGCGAGCCACGCCATCCCCTCCGCGAACCCTCGCGTCGCCGAGCGGTGCGGCAACCGCACGTTGCCGAGCACGAGGGCGGCGAGGTAGACCGCGAGGAAGCCACTGGCGTGCGCGGCGGCCGCGGCGCCGTACGCGGTCACGCAGAGCGCCAGCACGGCGATCGGGTAGAGGCCGGAGGCGGGCAGCGCGATCCGGCGTACACCCCACGCGCCCAGCCAGCCGACGGCGAGCCCGATCGCGCCACCGAGCGCGAGCTCGTAGCCGATCAGGGCGACCAGCTCCCACCACGTGGGGGCGGAGGCGCCGGCGAGCGCCACGACGATGATCACCGCGGGCGCGTCGTTGAACCCCGACTCCGCCTCGAGCGTGCCGGCGAGCCGGGACGGCAGCGGCACCCGGCGAAGCACCGAGAACACCGCGGCGGAGTCGGTCGGCGCCAGGACCGCGCCCACCATCAGCGCGTCCCGCCAGCCCAGGTCGAGCAGGCCGCGAGCCGCGACGGCGGTGACGGCCATCGAGACGGCGGTGCCGACCGTCGCGAGCACGGCCGCGGCCGGCACCACCGGCCGGATCGACCGCCACGGCGTGGTCAGGCCCCCCTCGGCCAGGATCACCACGAGGGCGGCGTAGCCGAGCGCCTGGGTGAGCTCCTTGTCCTCGAAGTCCAGGCCGATCGCGTCCTCGCCGAGGAGCAGGCCCACGCCGAGGTACAGCAGCAGCGACGGGAGCCCCGTCCCGACCGACAGGCGCACGGCGGCGATGCTCACGAGCAGCACCAGCGCGCCCGCGAGCAGCAGCAGGTCGAGCTGCTCCGCCGTCATCCCCGTCCCTTCTCTGGGTCCCTATCGTTTCGGATGAAGGCACCCCGCGTCGCCTCGGCGGATCGTGGCGGGTCTAGAAGCGGCTCACGCCGGAGGGGAGGGCGGCGGCCGTGACCGGCCGGTCGTGCGGTTCAACGGGTACGCCGGGGTGCAGCTCGCCCGCGTAGAGCAGCGCGACGACGGGGCGACCGGCAGGGACCCGTGCGAGCGCGCGGTCGTAGGAGCCGCCGCCTCTGCCCAGCCGCCGGCCGGAGCGGTCGACGGCGAGGGCGGGCACCAGGAGGACGTCCGTCGTCGCGACCGCATGCACCCCCAGGCGGGGTCCCGTGGGCGTCCACAACCCACGGAGTCCCTGGGCGACACGGCCCGGACCGTCGTACTCTGCCCAGTCGAGGTCGAGGTCGTCGCGCAGCAGGGGCAGGATCACCCGGGTGCCTCTCGACCACAGCGCCTCCACCAGGTCAGCCGTCGGGGGCTCCGTGCCGATAGCCAGATATGCGGCAACGGAGCGCGCGGTGACGACCTGGGGGAGGTCGAGCACGGCACGGGCAATCGCGGCCCCGGCGATCTTCCGGGCGTGCGGCGTCATGGCGCGGCGGCGCGCGACGGCCTGCGCGCGCAGGTCGGCCTTGGTGAGCGGTCGCGATGCCACCGTGGCAGCATCGCAGCGAGCGGGCGACGGCGGAACCGTCCCCGACCGACGGTGGAGAGGGCGGTGACCGGATGAGCCTGCGCACCCGTCTCTGGCTCGTCCTGGGTGCCCTGTTCCTGGTCCCGCTCGTCGTCGGCGCCCTGGTCTTCTTCCTGGTCGTCCCCGACGTGGCCTCCCACCGGCTGGAGGACTCGCTGGACACCGCGGGACGCTCGGTCGTCGCCGAGGTGGGGGACGAGTGCCGGGTGCTCGGCCTGGCGGTGCGCACCATGGCGCTGGAGGCGGCCGCAGCCGACCCGCAGACCGCGGTCGACAACGCGTCCGGTCTCGGCCTGAGCTACGCCGCGCTGCTCGGCCCATCGGGCGCCGAGGTGGCCTCCGCGGGCGCGCTGCCGGACGGTGCCGGGGCGCCGGCGGACCTGGACCGCTGCACCGACCAGGGCCAACGGTCGGACCTGCTCGCGCAGCTCGTCACGGTGCGGGGGGTGCAGGGAGCGACCACCGCGGTGGTGGCTCGCGAGCTCGACCCGGCGCTGATCGACTCGCTCCGGGAGCGCGGAGGTCTCAATGGTGAGGTGCTGCTGCTGAGCGGCGGCGAGGTCGTCGCGTCGAGCGCCGACGCGTCCAGCACCCGACGGCTGGCCGACGTCGCCGGCGGGGACGCCGGCGTGGTCGAGGTGGACGGGTGGTCGGCGCGCGTCGAGCAGCCGCGGCCAGGGTCGCCCTTCACCGTCGTCGTCGCCGCGCAGCGCGACGAGGGGGGCTCCGGCGCGACCCTGCTGTTCGTGCTCATCTCGGTGGCGGGGGCGGCCGCGGCAGGTCTGCTCGTGACCGTCGTCGCCCGCGGGCTGAGCCAGCCGTTCACCGACCTCACGGAGGCGGCCGAGCGGGTGGCCAGAGGCGACCTCGACACCCGCATCACCGGAACCGCCGACGGGGAGGCGGGCCGGCTGTCCGACGCGTTCAACCGGATGACCGTCGAGCTGCGCCGCAACATGAGCGCGCTGGAGCAGAGCCGAGGCGACCTGCGCGACAGCCTCGAGCGCATCGGCGACACGCTGACCAGCACCCACGACCTCGAGGGCCTGCTCGATGTCGTGCTCGAGACCGCGGTCGCGACCCTGCAGGCCAAGGCCGGTGTCGTCCTGTGGGGCGCCCCCGACCAGATCGAGCTGGTGGCCGAGCACGGCCTGCACGCCGCCGGCCTCTCCGCCCCGTCCGGGGTCGTGACCGGCGAGGGGGTGCTCGGCCGGGTGATCGCCTCCGGGGAACCCGTCCGCGGCCGGATCTCGTCCGGGCCGGCGGAGCTCACCCCGACGCCGACCGAGCCGCACGACGGTGACATTCTCGCTGTGCCGCTGCGCAGCATGGGCGCGGTGCTCGGTGTGATCGCGCTCTACGACCGCGAGGACGGCCGGTCCTTCGACGCCGCCGACGACGACGCCCTGCGCACTCTCGCCGGCCAGGCCAGCATCGCGGTCGACAACGTGCAGCTGCACCAGGAGGCGGAGCGGCTCTCGACGACCGATGCCCTGACCGGCCTCTGGAACTTCCGCTACCTGTCGATGAGCCTGGCCCGCGAGATCGAGCGGTCATCCCGGTTCGAGCGGCCTCTGGCCGTGCTGATGCTCGACCTCGACCACTTCAAGCAGGTCAACGACGTGCACGGGCACGCCGCCGGCGACATGGTGCTGCGCGAGCTGGCCCAGCGCGTGCAGGAGCAGATCCGCGAGGTCGACACGTTCGCCCGTTACGGCGGCGAGGAGTTCGTCGTCGTGCTGCCCGAGACCACGATCGAGGGAGCCGGCCAGCTCGCCGAGCGGATCTGCACCGCGGTGCGACGGCAGCCGTTCCGGGCCGACGCCGACGGCACCCTGGCCGTGACCGTCTCGGTCGGGGGTTCCGCGTTCCCGGCCCACGGGTCCAGCGCGGCGACCCTGATGCGGGCCGCGGACCGGGCGCTCTACGTCGCGAAGCACGAGGGACGGGACGGCTGGCACGTGCCGGACGCCTGAGGCGGCCACTAGGGTCTCGGCCATGGCGGACGTTCCTGCGGACAAGGTGACCAAGGCCGTCGTGCCGGCAGCCGGACTGGGCACGCGCTTCCTCCCGGCCACCAAGGCAACGCCCAAGGAGATGCTGCCGGTGGTCGACAAGCCGGCCATCCAGTACGTCGTGGAGGAGGCGGTCGCCGCCGGCCTGACCGACGTGCTGATGGTCACCGGCCGGAACAAGAACGCGCTCGAGAACCACTTCGACCGCAACTGGGAGCTCGAGACCTCGCTGGAGGCCAAGGGCGACGACGACCGGTTGCGCCGGGTGCGGGAGGCCGAGGTCACCGCCGACATGCACTACACCCGCCAGGGCGACCCGCGGGGCCTCGGCCACGCCGTGCTGTGCGCGGCCCGGCACGTGGGCAACGAGCGGTTCGCCGTGCTGCTGGGGGACGACCTCATCGACCCTCGCGACCCGCTGCTGTCGACGATGCTCGACGTCCAGGC
>JBOGDY010000222.1:0-4545 GCA_050742955.1 Actinomycetes bacterium
CCTCCCGGCGGACGCGCCCGACCCGCTTGCCGGCTTCGGCGCGCGCGGCCGGCGGCAGCGCACCGATCTCGCGGTTGGCGAGTGCCAGGGCGGAGCGGTCGCCGGTGTGCTCGAGACGCACGGCCCTGAGTTCGTCGAGGTCACGGGCGGCGGAGATCGCGGCCAGCGCGGCCGTGCCGGCGCGCTCGACCTCGGCGGCGTTCAACGGTGTCACCTGCACGGGATCGTAGGACTTGTTAGGGGCAGACATGAGCGGGCTCCGAGTCTAGGTGGGAGGCGGCGGGGCGCCCGCCGTACGCCCCTCGGTCGCCCTCAGTCGAGGAACTCGGGGGTGCCGGCGGGCAGCACGAATCGGAACAGCGCACCGCCGCCGGGTGTCCGGCCGACATCGACGTGACCGCCGTGGGCGTCGACCAGGCCGCGCACGATGTAGAGGCCGAGGCCGGTGCCGCCGCGCCGACCTGACCGCCAGAACCGGGTGAAGACGCGGTCCTGGAGCTGCTCGGGGATGCCCTCGCCCTCGTCGGCGACCGTCACGACGACGCCGCCGACCTCCGGCTCGGCGGCCGAGACGGCGATCGTGACGGTGCCTGCGCCGTGGCTCACCGCGTTCTCCAGCAGGTTGCTGAGGACCTGGTCGACCTTGTCGGGGTCGGCCCACAGCTCGGGCAGGCCGGGTCCGACCTGCACCACGAACCGGTCGTCGGCGTGCCCGGCCGCGACCATGCCGGCGACGTGCCGCTCCGCCACCCTCGGCAGGTCGACCACCTGCCGACGCAGGGTCAGGCGACCAGAGTCGATGCGGGCGATGTCGAGCAGCTCGGTGATCAGCCGGGTGACCCGGTCCGCGTCGGCGTTGACGGTCTCGAGCATCAGGCGCTTCTGCTCGTCGCTGAAGCGGTCCCACTTGGCCAGCAGGGTCGCGGTGAACCCCTTGACGCTGGTCAGTGGGGACCGCAGCTCGTGGGCCACCGTCGACACCAGCTCGGACCGGCTGAGCTCCTCGCGGGCCCGGTGGCGGGTGTCGCGCAGCGCGACGACGACGCGGCAGGTGGGACCGCCGGGCTCGGCACGCAGGTAGCGGGCTGCGACGAGCACCTCGCGGCCGCCGGGCAGCACCAGGTTGCGCTCGGGGTGGCCGGTCGTGGTCCGCAGCCCGTCGTAGGGAAGGGCACAGGGCCACCAGGGCCGGCCGTCGAGCGCCTGCAGGGGCAGCGCGTCCTCGAGGGTCTTGCCCAGGGCCGAGGCGGCGTCGAGGCCGGTGATGCGGGCAGCGAGGCGGTTGAAGACCACGACCCGGCGGCGCTCGTCCGCGACGACCAACCCGTCCGGCAGGTCGTCGTAGGCGATGAGACCATCCACCCCGGCCACGGGCAAAGCCTATCGATCCGGACGGTCAGGTCGAGTCCACCTGGACCGCGGCTCGCTGGGCCCTCGCCGAGGAGTAGAGGCAGACCGCGGCCGCCGTGGCGAGGTTGAGGCTCTCGGCGCGACCGTGGATCGGCACCCGGACGACCTCGTCGGCGAGCGCCCGGCTGTCCTCGGCCAGTCCCCACGCCTCGTTGCCGAACATCCAGGCCGTGGGGACCGAGAGCACGCCGCGGTCGACGGCCGCGTCGAGGTCCAGACGGCCGCGGCCGTCGGCGGCGAGGACCCGCAGCCCGGACTCGCGGAGCCGGGCGACGGTGTCGGGAACGGGCACGCCGGCGCTGAGCGGGAGGTGGAAGAGGCTGCCCGCGGAGGCACGGACGCACTTGCCGTTGTACGGGTCGACGCTCTTGCCGCTGAGCACCACCGCGTCGGTACCGGCCGCGTCGGCGGTGCGGATGACCGTGCCGGCGTTACCGGGGTCGCGCGCGTCGACGAGCACGGCCACCAGGCGTTGACCCGGGCGAACCGCGTCCGCGAGCGGCCGGTCCAGGAACGGGCACACCGCGACCAGGCCTTGTGGTGTGACGGTCTGCGACAGGGCGCCCATGACCGCGCCGCTGACCAGGTGGACCGGCGCACCGGAGGTCCGGGCCGAGTCGAGGATCTCGGGGTCACGGCCCGCGGCCTCCCGGGTGGCGAACACCTCGAGGACCCCGCCGGTCGCGGCCACCGCCTCGCGGACAGCCTGCGGCCCCTCGGCCAGGAACCGGCGCTCGCGGGCCCGGAACGCCCGCTTGGCCAGGCGCCGGGCGGCCTGCACCCGGGCCGAGCGCACCGAGGTCAGCTCGACGTCGACCATCGGCCGGGGGCTCAGGAGACCGTCAGGCGGACGCCGTCACGCTGGACGGCACGTTGGCCTTCGCGACCTCGACGATCGCCGCGAACGCCGCCGGGTCGTTGACGGCGAGGTCGGCGAGCATCTTGCGGTCGACCTCGACGCCGGAGGCCTTCAGGCCCTGGATGAACCGGTTGTAGGTCATGCCGTTCGCGCGCGCCGCGGCGTTGATCCGCTGGATCCACAGCTGCCGGAAGTCGCCCTTGCGCTTCTTGCGGTCGCGGTAGGCGTAGGTCATCGAGTGGAGCATCTGCTCCTTGGCCTTGCGGTAGAGGCGGGACCGCTGACCGCGGTAGCCGCTCGCCCGCTCGAGGACGACCCGGCGCTTCTTGTGGGCGTTGACTGCCCGCTTGACGCGTGCCATTTCTCTCGGACTCCTAGATCTGGGAAGGCTTGACGTGGCTCCTGCTGGCGAGGACCACGCCCTGACGAGGGGTCGGCAGCTACTTGCCGAGCAGGCGCTTGACCTTCCTGACGTCGGCGCTCGAGGTCTCGACGTCCAGCGCGAGAGCGCGCGTCCGCTTCGAGGGCTTGCCCTCGAGCAGGTGGCGGCGGTTGGCCTGCTCACGCATGATCTTGCCGGAGCCGGTCACGCGGAAGCGCTTCTTGGTACCGCTGTGCGTCTTGTTCTTCGGCATGGTGGCCGTCTCTCCTCGTGGTGCACCGACGCGGCGTCGCCGCGGCCGGGTGGATGGGTGCTCAGGCCTGGACGGGCTGGTCCGGGAGCGCGACGGCCGCAGCGGCGTCCGCCGGTTCGCCGGCCTCGGCGCGGGCCCGAGCCGCCTTGTCCGCGGCTCGCTCGGCCTTCGCCTCGGCCTTCTTCTTGTGCGGCCCGAGGACCATGATCATGTTGCGGCCGTCCTGCTTCGGGGCGGACTCCACGAAACCCAGCGCCTCGACGTCACCGGCCAGGCGCTGGAGCAGCCGGAAGCCCAGCTCGGGCCGGGACTGCTCGCGTCCACGGAACATGATCGTGATCTTGACCTTGTCGCCCTGCTTCAGGAACCGGACCACGTGACCCTTCTTGGTCTCGTAGTCGTGCGGGTCGATCTTCGGCCGGAGCTTCATCTCCTTGATGATCGTGTGCGCCTGGTTCTTGCGCGCCTCACGAGCCTTCATGGCCGACTCGTACTTGAACTTGCCGTAGTCCATGAGCTTGCACACCGGCGGGCGGGCGTTGGCGGCAACCTCGACGAGGTCGAGATCAGCCTCCTGGGCCAGCCGCAGCGCGTCGCCGATGGCGACGATGCCGACCTGCTCACCGTTCGGACCGACTAGCCGCACTTCGTTGACGCGGATCCGGTCGTTGATCCTGGGCTCAGTGCTGATGGGGCCTCCTCGTTGCTGCTGCCAACTCGACCGCAGGCACGGAAAAGGGCTCCCGTGCTTGCGCTCACGGAAGCCCACAACAGCCCCGGGGACCGACGTCATCCCCATGTGGGCGGCGCTCCCGCGGAAGGAGCGGCCGCCCGGACCGGAACCCGACGACCCGGGGGTCGGTGCGGGTGGGAGTGGCCTCCACTTGCGCACCCGGGCAACACGCACCCGGGTGGGTCAGATCACAGGCTACCAGCCGGTCAGGGCCGCATCAGCCCCGCCGCGGCATCTCTGGTGAACACCCGTCGGCCCGGCGGTACCGGGTCGGTGCCCACCTGCAGGGTCAGCTCGAGCCCCCGAACCCCGCCCGCGGCCCCGAGGAGCCGGCGCAGGTCCGCGGCAAGCCGGCCCGCGAGCGCGTCGGATGCGGCGGTAGCGTCGTGGACCACGGTCAGTCGCGCGTCGGCCCCGGCCCACGGAGCGATCCAGGCGCCCAGCACGTCGGGTTCGGCCGACAGCGTCCGGGCCACCCTGCGGGCCAACCCCTCGTCGTCGTACGACGGGATCTCCGCCCTGCCCTCGGCGAGGGCCCGCAGCTCCGGTCCGGCCAGGGTCACCGTGAGGGGGCCGGCCACGTCGAGCACGATCGCCGCGGCGCTCTCGGCCAGGGCGACGGCCGCGGCGCGACGTCCCGGGACGGGCACCGGGCGCGCCGCCGGCTCCCACCGCGCCAGCGTGGCGAGGTCGCTGAAGACGGGGACGGCCCGACGCCCGTCGTGGCCTTCGAGCAGCGGGAGGGCGATGTCGGAGGTCTTGTCGCCGGTCGTCCCCGGCTCGGACACCCGGGCGACGACGGGGGCCAGGACACGGGCCCGGTGCAGCGCAGCGAGCACCTCCGGCAGGCGGCCGGCGTCGGCGGCGTGCGCGCGCACGGCGGCCGCCAGCCGCGGGTCCGCCTCCCC
>JBOGDY010000223.1:0-4526 GCA_050742955.1 Actinomycetes bacterium
ACGGCCGGTGCGAAGAAGAACGCGTTGTAGGCCTCGGCCGCGCGCAGGTCACGGGTCGGGATGCGGCCCATCTCGCCGGTGATCTTCACCAGGGCGCTGGCCAGTGTCGAGGGCTGACCGGTCAGGAACGCGCCGGCCCGGTCGGCGGCCAGCTCGCGGTAGCGGGACAGCGCCCGGATCAGCAGGTAGCTGATGGCGTAGACGACGATGCTGACCAGCATCACCACCAGCAAGACCACGGCGCCGTTGTTGTCACGGCCCCCACGACGGCCCCCGCCCATCAGCCCGCCCCACGCCAGCGAGCGGGTCATGAAACCGGCCAGCACCGCCACGAACGAGGCGACCGTCATCACCGTGACGTCACGGTGCGCGACGTGGGACAGCTCGTGCGCCAGGACCGCCTCGAGCTCGCGCTCGTCGACCCGGCGCATCAGGCCGGTCGTGGCGCACACCACGGCACGGCTCGGGCTGCGACCGGTGGCGAACGCGTTGGGCAGCTCCACGTCGGCGATCGCCACCCGGGGCTTGGGCATGTCGGCCAGCGCGCACAGCCGGTCGACGACGGCGTGCAGCTGCGGCGCCTCCTCCGGGGTCACCACCCGGCCGCGCATCGCGGACAGCGCCATCCGGTCGGAGAAGTACCACTGCCCGACCAGCAGCGCACCGCTGATCACGACAGCGAGCACCAGGCCGCCGGTGCTGCCGCCGAGCAGGACGAACAGCGCCACGCAGAGCACGACGTAGAGCAGGCCGAGCAGGAACATGGTCAGCCCCATCCGCGCGGTCAGGCCGCGGTCGGGCAAGTAGCGGGTAGTGGTCATGTCTAGCCGGGGATCAGACCCTCGTCGCTCTCCGAGAGCAGGCTCCGTACGTCGTCGAGCGCGGTGTCCTCGTCGGGCAGCACCGCGTCGGAGGGTTCGAGGGCGTCGTCGGGCAGCTTCACCCCCAGGGTGCGGACCTGGGCCAGCAGGTCGGCCAGCGCCGAGCGGAACGTCGTCTCGTCGCCGGACTCGACGGCCTGCTCGAGGCCCGAGTCGAGGGCGTTGAGGAGGTCGGCGTGCTCGCCGTCCACGGCGTACTGACCCTCCCCCAGGATGCGGACGATCATTTCTGCTCACCCTCCGGCTGCTTCTGCGGCGCGGCGTCCGGCTGCTCCTCGGCCTCGCCTGTGCCCAGCTGGCGGACCGTGCCCCCCGGGCCCAGCTCGCCCTTGAGCCGGGCAAGCTCGAGCTCGACGTCGTTGGTGCTGGCCATCCGGTCGAGCTCGGCGCCGATGTCGTCCTTCGCGGTGCCGGTCGGGTCGTCCAGCGCGCCGCTGGCGAGCAGCTCGTCGATCGCACCGGCCCGGGCCTGCATCGACTGGGTCTTGTCCTCGGCGCGCTGCACCGCGAGCCCGACGTCGCCCATCTCCTCGGAGATCCCCGAGAACGCCTCGCCGATCTTGGTCTGCGCCTCGGCGGCCGTGTAGGTGGCCTTGATCGTCTCCTTCTTGGTGCGGAAGGCGTCGACCTTGGCCTGCAGCCGCTGCGCGGCCAGCGTCAGCTTCTCCTCCTCTGCCTGCAGCGCGGCATGCTGAGCGCCGAGCTCGGACTGCTGCTGGGTGAGGGCCGAGCGGCGGGTCAGCGCTTCGCGGGCGAGGTCCTCGCGGCCGGCGGCCAACGCCTGCCGGCCTTGGCCCTCCAGCTTGTCGCTCTGCGTCTGCAGCTGTTGTGCCTGCAACTCGAGGCGCTTTCGCGATGTGGCGACATCGGCCACCCCACGGCGCACCTTCTGAAGCAGCTCGAGCTGCTTCTGATAGCTGTAGTCGAGGGTCTCCCGGGGGTCTTCCGCCCGGTCGAGTGCCTTGTTGGCCTTGGTCCGGAACAGCAGCGACAGCCGCTTCATGATGCTCATCGGGCCCAGGAGCCCCCTTCGTCGGGATCGGTGCCTACGGCATGGCCGGGTGCCTGCTGCTACCACCCTAGATCGCTGACGGTCGCACGAGGGAGGAAGTTCCGCACGGGTAGTCTGTGGCCGATGTTCGGACGAATCAGCCGTTCGGCCGCCCGCGCGCCGGAGACGGTCGAGCCCATGTCTGCCCCCGCGAAAGCGGGCGGCAAGGGCCGACCGACGCCCAAGCGCCGTGAGGCCGAGCGCGGCCGCCGCCGCGCGGTCGCCCCCCGCGACCGCAAGGAGGCCTACCGGCAGACCCGCGCACGTCAACGCGAGGAGCGTCAGCGCGCCGTGTCCGGACTGCGGGCCGGTGACGAACGCCACTTCCCGCCGCGTGACCAGGGCCCGGTGCGCAAGTACGCCAGGGACATGGTCGACACCCGCCGCTCCCTCGCCGAGTACTTCCTGCCCCTCGCGGTGCTGATCCTGATCCTGACGTTGGTCCCGGGCGAGCAGGTGCGGCTGATCGGCAGCGCGCTCTGGATGGCGCTGGTCATCGTCATCGTGATCGACTCCGTCGTCCTCGCGATGCGGCTGCGCGGCGGGCTGCGTCGCACCCTGCCCGGCGAGAGCCACAAGGGGGCCGTCCTCTACGCGCTGATGCGCAGCATGCAGATCCGCCGGATGCGGGTACCACCGCCCCGGGTGAAGGCGGGCCGCCGCCGCCGCCGCTGACCGCACCTGGCGGGCAGACCTAGGGTCAGCGCATGGAGTTTCGACACCTGGGCCGCAGCGGGATGCTGGTCAGCGAGATCGCTTACGGCAACTGGTTGACGCACGGCGGTCAGGTGGACGAGGAGCAGGCGCGGGCTTGCGTCGGCGCCGCCCTCGACGCCGGCATCACGACGTTCGACACGGCGGACGTCTATGCGGACGGCAGGGCGGAGGAGGTCCTCGGCCGCGCGCTTCAGGGCGAGCGGCGCGAGGGTCTCGAGATCCTCACCAAGGTCTTCTGGCCGATGGGACCGGGCCGCAACGACACCGGCCTGTCACGCAAGCACGTCATGGCGTCGATCGACGCATCGCTGCGACGGCTGCGGGTGGACTACGTCGACGTCTACCAGGCGCACCGCTACGACCACTCGACGCCGATCGAGGAGACGATGCGAGCGTTCGCCGACGTGGTGCGCGCGGGGAAGGCGCACTACGTCGGCGTGTCCGAGTGGACCGCCGAGCAGATCCGCGAGGGCAAGGCGCTGGCGGACGACCTGGGCGTCGGGTTCGTCTCCAACCAGCCGCAGTACTCCGCCCTCTGGCGGGTCATCGAGGCCGAGGTCGTGCCGACCTGCGAGGCGCTCGGCGTGGGTCAGGTCGTGTGGTCGCCGGTCGCAGGTGGCGTGCTCACCGGCAAGTACCAGCCCGGCCACCCGGCCCCGGACGGCACCCGCGGCGCCGACCCGGACCTGGCGACATTCGTCAAGCGGTGGATGCGCGACGACGTGCTCGAGCGGGTCGCCCGGCTGACGCCGCTGGCGCGCGAAGCCGGACTCTCGGTGGCCGCCCTCGCGATCGCATGGGTGCTGGCGAACCCGAACGTCTCCGCCGCCATCGTCGGGGCGACCCGGCCCGAGCAGGTCGTCGACAACGTGACCGCCGCCGGCGTACGGCTGGACCCTTCGCTGAAGGCGCAGATGGACGAGGTGCTCGCACCGGCCGCCGTCGCCGACCCCGGCGAGACCGCCCGGTTCAGCCCGCGCGAGCGCCCGTGAGGTCGGTCACTGGACGGGGTGCAGGCTCATCGGGCCGTACACGACCCGGTCGCCCTCCAGCAGGCTCACCTGGTCGACACCGAGCTCGACCAGGTCCCGCCACGACTCCCCGATCCACGACTCGGCGTCGGCCTGGGTCGGGAAGCGCTCCGTCGGCAGTCCCGCCGCCGACACCGTCGACCCGTCAAGGGTCTCGTACCGCCACGTGAAGGGCATCTCCGCACCTGCTCCCGCCGTCGTGATGGGCTCGATTGACGTGACGCTACCCCGCGTGGTGTAGTCCGCTTGCACACCAGCACCACCACAACTGAACACGCGCCCGTCGCAGGGGAAGCCGGTCCGAAGCCGGCGCTGACCCGCAACCGTAGGCCGCACCCGGGCATCCCCGGGACCGCGGCGAGCCGGACGACCTGGACGGGCGTGAGCGGCTCCATTCATTCCGTCGAGGCATACGGGGCGGGAGCCCGGACCGCTCCCGCGGGCCGACCTTCACGCCCCCCACGCGCAGCAGCGCGTCGGGGGCGTCGTCGTTTCGTGGGCGCGCCGGGGACCGTCGCGGATCGCTCCCCGAAAGGCATCCAATGTCCCCCATCGCAACACGCACCGCCACCCGGCGTCTCGCCGCACTGCTCGGCGCCGCCGTGCTCACCCTCGTCTCGCTCGTCGGCCCGGCGTCGCCGGCGCAGGCCGCGTCCTACCGCTACTGGGGCTACTACACCTGGACGGACGGGGCATGGGTCTTCGCGACCAAGGGGCCCGACCAGACCAAGCCGGCCGACGGTGCGGTGGAGGGCTGGCGGTTCGCGGTCACCTCCGAGTCGGGCTCGCCACGGGTGCCGCGCGCCGACGGCGACTTCGCGGCCATCTGCGCCGGCACCGATGCCG
>JBOGDY010000224.1:0-4504 GCA_050742955.1 Actinomycetes bacterium
GCTCTGCGCCCTGGCCGGCGTCGGCGTGCGCTCGACCTTCGGTGGGCATGCCGCGGTCGACGAGCCGCAGTACCTGCTGACCGCTGTCTCGCTGTGGGAGGACCACGATCTCGACATCTCGGACGAGCTGGCCGTCGAGCGGTGGCGGGAGTTCTCCGACGTCGACCTACCGGTGCAGACGAGGGTCCTCGACGACGGTCGCCAGCTCAGCCCGCACGACCCGCTGCTGCCGTTGCTGGTCGCGGCCCCAGTGGGGATCTTCGGCTGGATGGCCGCCAAGGTCGTCCTGGCGCTGGTCGCGGCGGCCGCCGCCGCGCTGACCTGCTGGGTCGCGGTGCGCCGGTTCGCCGTTCCGGTCGGGCTCGCCGCGCTCGGCACCGGCGTGCTGTTCGCGACGCCGCCCCTCGCGGTCTACGGCCAGCAGGTCTACCCGGAGATGCCGGCCGCCCTGGCCGTGCTGGCGGCGGTGGCCGCCCTGACCGGGCCGGGCCGGCGGCGCAACGACGTGCTGCTGGTGGCTGCGGTCGTCGCGCTGCCGTGGTTGGGGGTGAAGTACGCCCCCGTGGCCGCCGTGCTCGCGGTGCTCGGCCTGGTGCGGGCCCACCGTTCGGGCCGGGTAGGGGCGGCGACGTTCACGGTGGGGGCGCTGGCCGCCGCCGGGTCCGGGTACCTGCTGCTGCACCGCCTGATCTGGGGCGGGTGGACCGTCTACGGGACTGGTGACCACTTCCGGACGGCGGGGGAGTTCTCGGTCGTCGGCGTCACCCCCGACTACGCCGACCGGACCGTGCGGTTGGTGGCGCTGCTCGTCGACCGGGAGTTCGGCCTGGTGCCGTGGCAGCCGGCGCTGCTGCTGCTCGTCCCGGCGGCTGCCGCGCTGCTGCGGCGGCGGGAGTGGCCGCTGCTCGCGCCGCTCGCTGCGGGGTGGGCGACGGCCACCTGGCTGGCGCTGACCATGCACGGCTACTGGTGGCCCGGCCGGCAGGTCGTGGTTGTGCTGCCGATCGCCGTTGTCGTGCTGCTCACCTGGGTTGCTCACGTTCGCCCGGCCGCGCTGCGCCGTGCCGTGGCCGCCGTGGCCGGGGTCCTGGCGAGCGCGGGAGTGGCCACCTACATCGCCCTGCTGGTCGACGGCTACCACCGCCGGCTGACATGGGTCTACGACTTCCCGGCCGTCGACGCCCCTGCCTACGAGGCGGTGGGTCCGCTGCTGCCGGACTACCGCGGGAGCGAGTTCCTCGTCCCGCACCTGTTCTGGGTGACGGCCCTTGCCGGCCTCGCCTACCTCGGGTGGTCAGGAGCCACCCGGGTCATCCGGCACCGCCCGGCTCGGGCGGTGCCGTTCCCGAAAGAGAAGGAGAACCGACCATGACCTACCCGACATCGCCGGCACGCACCCGCCTGGCCGCGGGCGCGCTCGTCCTGGTGGCCGCTCTGGGCCTGGGACTCAGCGCGTGCGGTGGCGACGACGGTGGCAACGTCCGCGACGACGGCACCAGCTCGGGCTCCGGCGGCTCGGGCTCGGGCGGCTCGGGCTCGGGCTCGGGATCGTCGGGCTGAGCGCCGCACGCCGAGCCGGCGTCAGGCTCTCCTGACGCCGGCCTCCTGTCAGGTGGGCAGCTCCGGTAGCAGGTCGAGCTGCGCGAGAAACTCGATCTGGTCGAAGTAGAACCGGTGGTTCGTGACCAGACCGCCGTCGACGGTCACGACGTCGCATCCGCGGATCCTGATCTGCTTGCCCGTCGCCGGAAGGGTCTCGCCGGAAGGGAGCGGCAGCGGTCCGGTGTTCGTGCCGATCACGACGCCCTCGTCGATCGCCACGTTGCCCGAGTCGTGCTTCTGCAGGTACTCGTAGTGCAGGTCCGGAAACGCGTCGACGAACTGCCTCATGTATTCGCTGATCTGCTCACTGCCCGTGATCTCGCCTTGGTCCGGTGTAACGGCGACCGCATCATCGGCATAGCACTCTGCCGCTGCTTTGAGATCCCTGGTCGTGAACACCGCCGCAGTCAGCCGGTCCATGACCTCGCGTGCCTGTGCCATCGTGCCCTCCGTCCCTGCGCCCCGGTCATACCCGCGCCGTCGCGACGACCGTGGCCACTGCTGAAGATGTCCCTCCACCAAACGCCTCGGCCCCGACCGTGTCCAGCGCGCGGGGGCATGTCGATCCGGCGTCTTCACGCCACCGCTGTGCGCAGGCGGACGCGGCCCCGCCTCAGAACAGCGGCCCCGGCGACCCGACCGGCTCGTGGTGCCGCGCCCTGGGCACGTGCCGGTGCATGCCGGCCGGCCCCGGCACGGCCACGACCGGACACGCGGCGTGGGAGAGGCAGTGGTGACTGATCGATCCCGCGACCACGCGGCGCAGCCCCAAGTGCTCCTGTGTACCGACGACGAGCAGGGCCGCCTGGTGCGACCTGGCGACCAGCACCGGGCCCGCGGGGCCCTCGACGATGTCGAGGTCGCCGGCGGTGTCGGTCGTGCCGAGCGCCGCAGTGATCCAGCCGGTTGCCTGTTCAAGGGCGCCGGACTCGGTCGTCCTCGCGATGTCGGTGGCCGAGGCGATCTCCTCGGTCCCGAGCTGCCAGGCGTGCACGATCCTCAACGGCGCCGACCGAAGCCTCGCCTCCTCCACGGCCCACCGCAGTGCGAGGGCCGCGCTGATCGAGCCGTTCAGCCCGACCACGATCTCCTTCGTGTCCACTGTCGCCTTCCTTCGTCAGCCCGCGTCCCTGGGCCATTCCAATCTGATCCGGCCCAAGGGGGCTGACAAGACCTGGACACCGGCGCCCGACTCCCGGCCAGCTAGTGGTGACCGACCGGCGCGACCCACCGGAACGCACTCAACCCCGGCCTACGGCACCAACAGTCAGGCGAGCATCCGCAACGGGTGACCCCGGCGGCCTCCAGTCCCCGACCGACGAGCGCAGCCAGCAGGTACAGACCGAGGCAGGCGCCGAGCAGTCTCCTCACGGCGGCCAGGCTATGCCAGCTGCTGGAGACGACTCTGGCCTCTCGCCCATGAGGGCGAAAGGCCAGGTCAGTGGGGGTGCGCCGCGAGGGACTTGAACCCCCAACCCGCGGATTAAGAGTCCGCTGCTCTGCCAGTTGAGCTAGCGGCGCGTCAGTGCGCCGCAGACGATACCAGCCGATCGCGCCGCCCCCGAAACCGGAAATCGGGGGCGGTGAGACGGGCTACTGCTCCCACCAGGTCGACTCCGGCTGCCCCTCCTCCTCGAGGATCTCCGCCGACGGCGGGCCGCCCGGGTCGGAGAGGTCGCAGAGCAGGGCCAGCGGCACGTGACGATGCAGCATCGTCATCACGACCAGGTCGTCCTGGACGGCCGTCGCCGGGCCGGACTCGCGGATCCGTTGGGTCGTCTCCATCGTCGAGATGCTCCTCACGTCGTTCGGGTTGTTTCACCGAGTAGCGGTCGTCCGCGCGGGCCGGGGCCATGCGCCACGAGAGCCATGTCTTATAGGTCGAAATGACCAGACCCGATCTTGAGACCCGAACGGTCAAGAATCGGCAAAACGCGCAAACGCCCCCGACCCTCACCGGGCCGGGGGCGTTGCGGTTACGCCGTACGGAGCCTCAGATGGGGCGAACCGCGTCGGCCTGCGGGCCACGCTGGCCCTGTGTCACCTCGAACTCCACGCGCTGGTTCTCGTCCAGCGAGCGGTAGCCATCGGCCTGGATGGCCGAGAAGTGCACGAAGACGTCGGGCCCGCCGCCGTCCTGGGCGATGAAGCCGAAGCCCTTCTCAGCGTTGAACCACTTGACGGTTCCCTGTGCCATTCCTGGTGTCTCCTTCGAAAGGGACGGATTCGAGGCCCGCACCTTGCGGGACCTCGGGTTGAGCCGACCGTCTCACTTCCGGACCGACACCAGGGGCACCGACCGAAAACAAGAAACGCCCATCGCTGTTGGACAGCGCGGGCGTTCATGACTGCGAGGCACTGCAACTACAACCGGTACCTACGCTAGGGCACGACGCGGCATATGTCCACGTGCGGGTCCGATCGGGCCCGGGCCGGTCACCACGGCGTGACGCCCCACCGCAGGGTGTGCGCCCCGCCGGGCTCCAGCGTGACCAGGCCGATGCCGCTGCGGAAGGCGTCCGGCGGGCACGACATCGGTTCGACCGCCAGCCCCCTCCGGCGTCTGGCCGGGTCCGGCAGCGTGTCGCCGGAGAACACCTGCAGGAAGTGCGCCCCCCCGCCCAGCCAGACGTCCAGTCCGGGCCCCCCGGCGGGGCGGCTCAACCGCACCACCGACCGCCCCGAGCCGTCGCGCGCCAGCTCGGCGTAGGGCGTGTCCAGGCGCAGGTCGCCGACCCGCCGCGGGCTACGGAAGTCGTACGGCGTGCCCGCAACCGGCTCGGTCGCGACCGGCAGGCCCCGCTCGTCGGTGCGCACCCAGCACTCGGCCGGCACGGTCAGCAGCGCATCGTCGACCAGAGCGGTGCCGACGGTGAAGTACGGGTGCTGACCGATCCCGTAG
>JBOGDY010000225.1:0-4501 GCA_050742955.1 Actinomycetes bacterium
CCGTCCGCGCCCCGCAGCCCGGCCGCGAGGACCGTCGCGTAGCGGTGCGCCCGTCGAGCGATCGCCTTCAGCCCCTCCGGCCCGTGGTAGACGGCGTACATGCCGGCAATGACGGCGAGGAGGACCTGGGCGGTGCAGATGTTGCTGGTCGCCTTCTCGCGGCGGATGTGCTGCTCCCGGGTCTGCAGGGCCAGCCGGTACGCCGGGTTGCCGGCGGAGTCCCTGGACACCCCGACGAGCCGGCCGGGCAGGCCACGCTCGAGACCGGTGCGGACGGACATGTAGCCGGCGTGCGGCCCGCCGAAGCCGAGCGGCACCCCGAACCGCTGGGTGGTGCCCACCGCGATGTCCGCGCCCATCTCGCCGGGAGGCCGCAGCAGCGTCAGGGCCAGCAGGTCAGCCGCGACCGCGACCACGGCACCGCGGCCCTTCGCGCTCGAGACCAGACCGGTCAGGTCGCGGACCGCCCCGGTGCTGCCGGGGTACTGCAGCAGCAGTCCGAACAGGTCACGATCGGGCAGGCCGTCGGCATGCACGTCGCGGACCATCACCTCGATGCCCAGCGGCTCGGCCCGGGTGGCCACGACCGCGACGGTCTGCGGCAACGTGTCGGCATCGATCACGAAGACCGCGCCCCCGGGAGCCTTGCTGGTGCGCCGGGCCAGGGTCATGGCCTCGGCGGCGGCGGTGCCCTCGTCCAGCAGCGAGGCGCCGGCCACCGGCAGCCCGGTCAGGTCGGACACGACGGTCTGGAAGTTGAGCAGCGCCTCGAGCCGGCCCTGGGAGATCTCCGGCTGGTAGGGCGTGTAGGCGGTGTACCACCCCGGGTTCTCCAGGACGTTGCGCAGGATCACCGGCGGGGTGACCGTGCCGTGGTAGCCGAGCCCGATCATCGGGGTGAGCACCTGGTTGCGGGAGGCCAGCTCGCGCAGCTCGTCGAGCACCTCGTGCTCCGCACGCCCCGGCGCCAGCCCGAGCGGCTCACGGTCACGGATGGTGGCCGGCACCGCGGCCGCGACCAGCTCGTCCAGGGACCCCTGGCCCAGGAGCGCGAGCATCTTCGCCTGGTCCTCGGCGGCCGGACCGATGTGCCGTCGGGCGAAGGGGACGGTCGCATCGAGGTCGCTGCGGTCGCTCCGCTGCGGTCGGTCTGTCACCGGTGGCCTCCAGAGGGTCGCGGGCCGGCACGGCGGTCGCGGCCGTGGTCCGGTCCCCCTCTGTCGCGCACGCTCCAGAGTTGCCTCGCCCGCGTGGTCCGGGTGCCTGAGAGGTTCCGGGGAGGTTGCCCCTTCGGCGCCCCGTCCGCCGAGCGGGCGAGGACTCTCTCACGCAGGGTCGTCAGCAGTCCTGACTCTACCCTTTCGTCCCGTCAGCCGGTCTTGCGGGCCTTGCGTCGAGCGGACAGCTCGTCGTCGCCCGGTGCGGTGTCCGGCTCACCGGGAAGTTCGCCGGGCAGCTCGGCCAACGATCCCTCGACCTCACGCCACACCCGCCCGACCGCGATGCCGAAGACTCCCTGGCCACCCTGCACCAGGTCGACGACCTCGTCCGCCGACGTGCACTCGTAGACGCTGGCTCCGTCGCTCATCAGGGTGATCTGGGCCAGGTCGTCGACGCCCCGCTCGCGCAGGTACCCCACGGCGGTCCGGATGTTCTGCAGCGAGACCCCGGTGTCCAGCAGCCGCTTGACGACCTTGAGCACCAGGATGTCGCGGAAGCTGTAGAGCCGCTGACTGCCCGACCCGTGGGCGCCGCGGACCGTCGGCTCGACCAGGCCGGTGCGGGCCCAGTAGTCGAGCTGGCGATAGGTGATGCCGGCCGCCGCGCAGGCCGTGGGGCCGCGGTAGCCGAGACCTTCCTGCAGCTCGGGCAGGTCGTCGTCGAAGAGCAGGCCCTGCCGGCCGGCCGTGGCGCGCGCCCGCCTCTTCTCGGGCGAATCGTCGGTGGTGGTGCTGCCGCGGGTGGTGCTCACGCCGACCTCCGTCTCGCGCCCTCCGGGGAAGAACTCCGTGCCGAGCGGTCCCGCGAGGGGATCACACGGCTGGAGTTACAGCAGGGGCGTTCAGTTGGAACGGTACGGCCGCGTGCCCGCCCGGTCAACGACGTCGGGGGCAAGCCCCCCGGCGTGTCCTCACTCTCAACCTCAGGTCGAGAGTCTGGCGGGTGCCGGCTCAGCCCTCGGCGCGGGGCCCGCCGAAGTCTTCGGGCGAGATCTGGTCGAGGAACTCGCGGAACTTCTCCACCTCGTCCTCCTGCTCGTCCGGGATCGTGATGCCGGCCTCGTCGAGGACCTCCTCGGCCCCGAAGATCGGCGACCCGGTCCGCAGGGCGATGGCGATCGCGTCGGATGGGCGGGCACTGACCTCGACACCGCTGGAGAAGACCAGCAGCGCGTAGAAGATGCCGTCCTGCAGCGACGTGATCCGCACCTGCGTCAGCTCTTCGCCCGCCGCCTCGAGCAGATCGCGGATCAGGTCGTGGGTGAGTGGCCGAGGGGGGACGACGCCCTGCTGCGCGAACGCGATCGCGGTGGCCTCGACGGCCCCGATCCAGATGGGCAGGTAGCGCTCGCCGCCCATCTCCTTCAGCAGCACGATCGGCTGGTTCGACGGCATCTCGACCCGGACGCCGACAACGTCGAGCTCGTTCACGATCGCCACACTACCCGCCGTACGACGGGCCCGCCCTGGTGCTGCGGTCAGCGCCGGACGACGGACCGCAACGCGGCGCGGACCAGCGCGGTGTGCAGCGCGACGGAGAGCGCGGCCATCTCTCTCGCCACCTCCTCGGCCCGGGCCCGGGCCTGCGGGTCACGCTGTCGGAGCAGCGGTGCGACCACCTGCTCGACGAGGCCGGTCTCGCGCTCCGCGGCGGTGCGGAAGGCGCGCAGGTGCCGCGGCTCGAGGCCGTAGGAGCTCATCTCGGCCACGATCCGGGCAACCACCAGCGCGTCGCCGTCGTAGTGCACCGAGCCCGGTCGCGCGGACACCAGCCCGTGGCTCTCGATCTCGTCGAGAAGCGCGAGGTCGATGCCCGCCCCCTCGGCGAGCTCGCTGCGGGAGAGCCGGACGTCCGCGGCGTCGCTGGAGAACGAGCCGGCCTCCGGTGCACCGTCGCCGGCCACCACGACGTGGTGCACCCGCGGCCGCGCGCCGTCCTCGTTGGTGCCCGCCGGCACCAGGCCGCGGTCGATCGCGTCGAGGTGCTCCTTGATGACCCGAAGGGGCAGGTAGTGGTCGCGCTGCGCGGAGAGCACGTAGCGGAGCCGTTCGACGTCGTTCCGGCTGAACTTGCGGTAACCCGACGGTGTCCGCGCCGGCTCCACGAGTCCCTCGGACTCCAGGAACCGGATCTTCGAGATCGTGACGTCGGGGAACTCCGGGCGGAGAGCGCTCAGCACCTCCCCGATGCTCATCAGCGACCGGGCGGGGACCGCAGGGGTCATCCCTGGTCTCCCCCGGAACCCTGGTTCGGGTAGAACACCAACCGGTACTTGCCGATCTGCACCTCGTCGCCCCCGGCCAGGGAGGTCTCGTCGATGCGCTCCCGGTTGACGTAGGTGCCGTTCAGCGAGCCGACGTCACGGACCACGAAACCGTCGCCGGAGCGGGAGAACTCGGCATGCCGCCGGGACACGGTGACGTCGTCGAGGAAGATGTCGCTGGAGGGATGGCGCCCCGCCGTGGTGGCGTCGGAGTCCAGCAGGAACCGGCTGCCCGCGTTGGGTCCACGGCGCACCACGAGCAGCGCCGACCCCGGCGGCAGCGCGTCGACCGCTGCCTGGTCGGCGGCGGAGAGGCCCTCGGTCTTCTCGGCGGCCTCGCCCACGTCCACCCCGCTGATGGTGACCGTCGACGTGTCACCCGGCGACGCCGGGCGCAGCGCGGCTCCGCAGTTGCTGCAGAAGCGGCTCTCGTCGGGGTTGGAGTGCCCGCACTGGGTGCAGAACGGCATCGGTTGGCCTCCCGCCGCGGGCAGGGCCGCGGCCGTCGCTCGTGGACTGGCTCGTGCTGGGCGCCGACTCTCGACCCAAGGTCGAGGTTGACGGTTGAACGCAACCTATGGTCCCACGCCGTGCCGGTCAACCACACCGACCGGGTCGGGCGAGTGCACGGCTCAGGAGGCCCCGAGGGTCCCCTGGTAGGCGTCGGCGTCGAGCAGCCCACCGACGCTGGCCGGGTCGTCCGGCCGGATCTCCATCATCCAGCCGTCGCCGTAGGGGTCGGAGTTGACCAGCTCGGGCGCGCCGTCCAGGTTCGCGTTGGTGGCCACCACGGTGCCGCTGACCGGTGCGTAGAGGTCCGACACGCTCTTGGTCGACTCGACCTCGCCGCACGGCGCGCCGGCCTCGACCTCGGCACCCACCTCCGGGAGCGTGACGAAGACGATGTCGCCGAGCGCGTCCTGCGCGAAGTCGGTGACGCCGACGCGGACCTTCTCCCCCTCGGTGCGCACCCACTCGTGCTCGGTGGTGTAGCGGAGGTCTTCGGGGTACACGGTC
>JBOGDY010000226.1:0-4499 GCA_050742955.1 Actinomycetes bacterium
CAGGATCTGGAGGGGCACGCTGCCCTGGCGGTCGGGTTCGAGCACTTCGGCGGCGGCCGCGAGGCGCAGCGCCCGGCGGGGGTCGTCGCAGGCGAGGGCCAGGGCGGCAATTCCGCGGAGCATCCACATGATCCCGGTTGCGTGCCCGGCCTCCGCGTGGGCGGCCAGTGCCTCATGGAGCAGCGGCTCCGCCTCACTCAACTGGCCCTGAACCCAGCGGATCATGCCGAGGAGACCCACGGTGTTCGCGACTGCGAACGAGTCCGCACGTTCGCGCAGGACCACGAGACTGTCCTGCGCGAGCGCCGCGGCCTCGTTGAGGCGGCCGAGGTTGCACAGGCCGAACGCGAGCGCAGAGGCGGCGTGGGCCTGTCCGACCGTGTCATCGAGATCTCGGTACCGGTCGAGGGCCTCTGTAAGGCTGGCCTGGCCCTGCTCCGTTTGGCCGAGTTGGTGCAGCGCGAATCCCCGGTCGTAGAGAGCCTCGGCCAGGCCGGGGACGTCGTCGAGGTCGCGGAAGACCGTCGCAGCCCACGTGTAGTGCTCAAGCGCCTCCTGGTGCCGCATCTGCCAGTAGGCGATGTTGCCCAGGCAGAGGTCGGCCCGTGCTCGAACGGACATGTCGGCGCGTAATCCGGCGCTCTCCAGGAGGTCGGTCACGAGCCGCCGTCCTTCGTCGAGGTGGGAGCGCAGGTGCCAGAACCGCCAGAGCAAGGCGGCGACCAGCAGTGCCCGGTCGGCGTCGCCGTATCGGACCATCCAGCGCAGCGCGGCGGCGACGTCGTCACGGTCGGCCGCCAGGGCGTCCACGGCCGAGGTTTGGCCACGACCGGTAAGGCGGCGGCCTTCACGCTCAGCGAGGTCGACGAAGAAGGCCGCGTGGCGCGCCTTGGCTTCCTGCTGCTCGCCCTCGGCGGTGAGGTGCTCTCCGCCATAGTCGCGGACTGTCTGCAGGAGCCGGTAGCGCGGCTCGTCCTGAGCGTCGGTGTGGGTGTCGACGTCCAGCAGTCCCGTCTCGCGCAGGTGGCGCAGGACGAGCAGCAATTCGTGCCTGGGCTGGTCGGTGACCGCGGTCGCCGCGTCCGTGGTGAAGCCTGCGCGGAAGACCGACAACGCGCGCAGCGCACCCTGCGCCGGCACGGAAAGCAGCGCGTAGCTCCAGTCCATGGTCGCGCGCAGGGTGCGCTGTCGGGCCGGACGCTCGCCGTGTTCACTTCGGAGTACGTCGAGCGACTCTTCGAGCGCAGCCAGCAGCCGCCTTGGTGGCAGGAGACGCACCCAACCGGCTGCGAGCTCGATAGCGAGTGGCAGCCCGTCCAGCCTCCTGCAGATCCGTGCTACGTCGTCGAGATTGTCGCGGTCGAACGTGGATCCGGGGTCGACGGCGGCAGCCCGGTCGCAGAACAGGCGCACGGCCGGGCTTGGTGGCGAGGCGTTGCTGGTCCGGTCGGGCGTGCCGACGGCTAGACCGGCGAGAGGGAAACGCTGTTCACCTTGGGCGTGCAAGGGCTCCCGCGACGTTGCGAGCACGTTCAGGTGCGCTGTGGCCGCCAGCATCCTGGTCACCACGCCTGATGTCCCCGCGACCTGCTCGCAGTTGTCGAGGACGAGCAAGCTCGGCTGCTCGGCGGTCGCTGCCGCCAGCACCTCCCAGACGGTCTGGCCACCAGGGACTCGTGCGCCGAGTGCACCCACGACACGGTCCGGCAACTCGCCGGCCGTGGTGACCTGCGACGCGTCCACGAAGCACAACCCGCCGACGAATCGCTCACCCTGACCATGGGCGACCTCAACCGCCAGCCGGGTCTTGCCCGAGCCACCTGCTCCGGTCAGCGTGACGAGCCGGTGCTCGCCCAGCAGTTTCGCGACCTCGGCCACTGTTGCCTCCCGCCCCACGAAGCTGTCGTGGCTCATCGGCAGCGTGGCACCCGCGGCTGCGTGAGCGGACGTGGACAGGGCCGGGTCCTGGCGCAGCACCTGCAGGTGCAAGGCGGCAAGCCGCTCACCAGGGTCGACCCCGAGAGCGTCAGCGAGCGCGACCCGCGTGCGTTCCAGCACGGCGAGGGCCTCACTGGCACGGCCTAGCCCATAGAGCGTGCGCGCCAGCACCTCGGCCACTGGTTCCTCCAACGGCTCACGCTCTAGCGCCGCGGTCAGCGGCACGATGGCATCTTGCGCGCGGCCACAGGCCACCACTGCTGCCGCCCAGTCGAGCAGCACCGCACGGCGCAACTCGTCCAGCCGATGTGCGGCACCCGCGTGGAACGGCTCACCAGCCAGGTCGGCCAGTGCCTCCCCCCGCCACTGACTCAATGCGCGACCCAGCAGGTCTGCCGCACGCACCCCGTCGTCCGCCGCCAGCGCCGCCCGACCACCCTCGGCCATGCCCCGGGCCACTTCGAGGTCCAGCTCACCCGGCAGTACCACCACGCGGTAGCCACGACCCTCCCGCACCAGTCGCTCCGGCTCGTCCGCCACCGCCCCCTCCCGGAGCACCCCGCGCCACAGCGACACGTACGTCTGCACCAGACCGGTTGCCTGGGCCGGCGGTTGCTCGCCCCAAATGCCATCGACGAGACGCTCCACCGACACAACGTGCCCGGCCTCGAGCAGCAGCAAGGCCAGCAGCGAGCGGCGGCGCACCCCCGCGGGGGCGATCGATCGCCCACCGCGCAGCACTTCCAGCGGGCCGAGGACCCGCAGCCCCAACGCGGTGTCGACCATGCCACCCCTCCACCTCCACGGTAGCCAGTCCGGGGCCGCTGTCGACCGCTCCAGCGCGGCTCGAAGCCGCATCAGCACCCGATGGAGCGCCGCTGGGGCATCGCTGGAGCCATGGCACGCACCGTCAGGGGTGTCGCGACCGGTGCAGCCGGTCCACGCCGGAGGAGGTCACTTCATGTACCACGTACTCGAAGTCGGCGTTCTTCATCACCAGCCTCAGCGTGAGAAGTCCACGGATCCCATTCGGAGCGCCGTGACTGACGAGCGCGTCAACGACCAGATCACGGAAGTCACAGGCTGCGGGGTCGCCATCGCCGTCCGCAAGGGAAGCCGAAAGACGCTCTGGTAGGTCGCCTCGACGCCAGCACGGTCACGGGACCGACACGCAACCCCAAGAACCTAACGGACCCACATCAAACAGGAGGACGGACATGTTCAGCACCACAACCGCCCGAACCGCCATGACAGCCGCCGTGTTCACGGCCGTCACGCTTCTCGGTGCCAGTGCCGCGGCGGCGCGTATTGACCCGGGAGACGCAGTCCAGTCTCAGCAGTTTCAGCCACTGAAGAGGGCTTACGTCGAGCCGTGGGAGCGTGACACGAACGGTCAGCCGGTCGCGCCGACGAACGTCGCGCCCGGCCAGCCGAGCGACCCGACCGCAGTGCCGTGGCAGTTGCTGGCAGCCGTCGGGCTGGCCGGCGCCGGTACTGTCGGCTACACCGCCCGGAGGGTCCGGCATCGCCAGCCTGCTCTCTCCACCGCTGACTGAAGGCATCGTCGCCAGGCGGGTAAGCAACTCTGATCAGGGCCAGCGCGCCAACGCTGGCCCTGATCAGCGTGCTCCCGCGACGAGGGCATCGAGGAGCCGTTGACTGAGTTGGAGCCCAGGCGCGCGTCTGCAGGTGGGCACAAGGGGGGCGGGGCCCAGCTCCGTTGAGCACTATGACACTCGAAAGAGTGCGATACCACTCGATCGAGTGGTATGGTGCTCAAGGAGGTGGTGTCGTGGACCTGTCCAGCCCGATCAGCTCAGTGATCCCGAGTGCGCACGGGGCCGTGCTAGCGGTCCTCGCGCGGACGACTGAGCCGCTCAGTGGCAGGCGAGTCGCCGCGCTGACCGACGGCAAGGTCGGTCAGTGGCGTGCCAACGAGGTGCTCGGCGCGCTGGCCGACGCCGGCATCGTGCTGCGTGAGCACCACCCTCCCGCGAAGCTCTACCGGCTTAACCGCGACCACGTGGCCGCCGCCGGCATCATCGCGCTCACCGGCCAGTGGGAAACCCTCCTGCAGCGGATCCGCGACGAGCTCGCCGTCTGGTCTGCGGCCCCGGTCACCGCCTGCCTGTTCGGGTCCGCAGCCCGCGGCGAGGCCGGCGCCGGCAGCGACATCGACATCCTCCTCGTCCGCAGTGACGACATCTCGGCATCCGAGGAGGCCGAACGCGCATGGCAGGAACAGGTTGACCGGCTCACCGAGCACGTTCGGACCTGGTCGGGCAACGCCTGCGAGATCCTCGAGCTCACCGCTGCCGAGCTCGCCGTCGCCGTCGCCCGAGACGACCGGGTGGTGCGCGACCTATTGCGGGACGCGATCGCGCTGGCCGGTCAGGACGTCCGGTCCGTGCTGCGTCGTCAGGTAGCTCGATGACCGCGCTGGCGGATGCCCGCGCACACCTGGCGAAGGCGCGCGAGTTTCTCGACGCCGCCCGGTCCAACCTCGACCTCGACCTGTTCAACGCAGCCACCTCGGATGCGGTGATCTCCGGCATCAACCC
>JBOGDY010000227.1:0-4475 GCA_050742955.1 Actinomycetes bacterium
ACCGGGCGCTGCGGAACCGGGAGCTGCGGGGCTGGGAGCTGCGGAACCGGGCGCTGCGGAACCGGGAGCTGCGGGGCTGGGAGCTGCGGAACCGGGAGCTGCGGGGCTGGGAGACACGGCTGGGGACTCAGGACGGTCCCCGCCCCCGGCGGCCTGGGCGAGGGCGAGCTCGAAGGCCGCGGCGTGCAGCTGGACGGCCACCCGGGCCAGATCGGTGACCCGACCACCCTCCTTCGCCGCGTCGGGGAAGGCCTCGACGAGCCGGGACCGCAGGGCGACCCCGAGGGTCCGGCCGGCCTCGGCGGCCTCGACCAGGATGCCGGCCTGGGCGGCGGGCGGCATGCCCAGCTGGGCCAGCGTGCGGCCCACCCCGACCAGCACCGTGTGGATGTGCAGCAGCCCGTCCTCGTGCCAGGCCACGCCGCAGGCGAGCAACCGCTCGACCAGGTCGGCCCCGAACTCCCTGATCCGCTCGGGCGCGACCGGGACACCGGTCGTGATGTCGGACTGCCCGTCCCGGAACCGGCGGCGCCGGTCGGCGACGATGCGCGAGTAGCTGTCGGGGGTCTCCAGCAGCCGCTTGATCGCGGCGAGCGTGAACCCCTCCCGTTGCAATGACGCGATGAGCTGCAGCCGGGCCACGTGTGCGCCGGAGTAGTGCGCCACCCTGCCGCGCAGCTCGGGCGGGTGGAGAAGTCTCTTGGACTGGTAGGCCCGGATGTTGCGAGGGGTCATGCCCACGCGTTTGGACAACTCGGCGATCGTCATGCTCTCAGCCATACGGCAGCCCCCGTGGTCGCCTCGACATGCTGAAGGTACATGGCCTGCGGCGACGTCCGTACCATCGGCGGGTGACCGACCTTCCCCCGGCCCTCACCGAACGGGCCCGTTCCTTCGCCGCCGGCGAGCTCGCGGACAAGGACGTGGCGGCCCCGCGGAACGCCGCCACGGTCGTCCTGCTGCGCGACGCCGCCGCACCGGCGGGCCGCGTCATCGAGGTCTACCTGCTCCGCCGGGTCGGGTCGATGGCCTTCGCCGCCGGCATGCACGTGTTCCCGGGTGGGTCGGTGGACCCCCGCGACGTCGAGCGGTCCGTCGGGTGGGCCGGGCCGGACCCGTCCTGGTGGGCCGGGCGGCTCGGCTGCGACGAGCGGATGGCACGGGCGCTGGTGTGCGCGGCCGTCCGGGAGACCTTCGAGGAGTCCGGCGTGCTGCTCGCCGGACCGGCCGAGGGTCGGGTCGTCGCCGACACCTCCGGCGACGACTGGGAGGCGGACCGCCTCGCCCTGCTGGACCGGTCGTTGTCACTGGCCGATCTCATGGCGCGGCGCCGCCTCGTCGTACGCACCGACCTTCTCCGGCCGTGGGCGCACTGGGTCACCCCCGAGTTCGAGCCGCGCCGGTTCGACACCCGCTTCTTCGTCGCGGCGGTGCCGACGGGCCAGCGCACCCGCGACGTCGGCGGCGAGGCCGACCGGGTGGCCTGGCTGCCGGTCGGCGAGGGGGTGCGCGGCTACGACGCGGGGGAGGTGCCGATGCTGCCGCCGACGATCGTGACGCTGCGCGAGCTCACCGCGTACGACGATGTCGCCGCCGTGCTCGCGTCGACGCCTGCGATCAACCCGCTCATGCCCCGCCCGGTGCTCGACGGCGACGACCTGCGGCTGGTCGTCGACGTCGACGGCGGCCAGGTGCCGGCCGACCGGGCGGCCCGCACGTGACCGGCACCGGACCGCCCGTGCCGCTGCCCTCGTGGTGCACGCTGGTCCGGGCCGACAACCCGAGTCCGATGACGCTGGAGGGCACCAACACCTACGTGCTGCGGGCGCCCGGGGCCGCCGGGTCCGTCGTGGTCGACCCGGGCCCGCTCGACGAGGTGCACCTGCGTCGCGTGGCGGCGACCGGCCCGGTGGAGCTGGTCCTGCTCACCCACGGGCACCCCGACCACGCCGAGGGTGCCCGGCTGTTCCAGGAGATGACCGGCGCACCGATGACCGCCGTCGACCCCCGGTTGGTCATCGACGAGTCACCGCTGACCGGCGCGGAGACCTTCGACGGCGTCGGCGGGCTCACGGTGCGCGTGCTGGCGACGCCCGGGCACACGTCGGACTCGGTCAGCTTCGCGGTCGCTGCGGACGAGCCGGCGCTGCTCACAGGGGACACCATCCTCGGCCGGGGCACGACCGTTGTCGCCCACCCCGACGGTGCGCTGGCGCCCTACCTCGACTCGCTCTCCAGGCTTCGAGACCTCGGGCCGATGACGCTTCTACCGGGTCACGGCCCGGTGCGCGAGGACGCCGCCGCGCTGGCCGACGAGTACCTGGCCCACCGGCGGGAGCGACTCGACCAGGTGCGGGCGGCCGTCGCGGGTGGCGCGCGCACGCCGGCGGATGTTGTAAGGGTCGTGTACGCCGACGTCGACCCGGTGCTGTGGCCGGCCGCAGAGCTCTCGGTCGCAGCCCAATTCGACTACCTCGCCGACGAGCACGGGGCGGCCGACGGCGGGTAGGTCGTCGGGCCTCAGCCCGCGCGGCGGGAGAGCCGCTCGACGTCGAGGATCACGACGGCTCGCGCCTCGAGGCGAAGGAAGCCGCGGCCGGCGAAGTCGGCCAGTGCCTTGTTGACCGTCTCGCGTGAGGCGCCCACCAGCTGCGCGAGCTCTTCCTGGGTCAGGTCGTGGGTGACGTGCAGGCCGTCCTCGGACTGCACCCCGAAGCGCTTGGCCAGGTCGAGCAGCGCCTTGGCCACCCGGCCGGGGACATCACTGAAGACGAGGTCCGCCATCGCCTCGTTGGTGCGCCGGAGCCGCCGGGCGAGCGCCGCCAGCAGATGAGCGGCCACCTCGGGTCGTGCCCGCAGCCAGACGTCGAGGTCGTCGTGGTTGAGCTCGAGCAGGGTCGCGTCGGTGACGGCCGTGGCCGTGGCGGTGCGCGGCCCGGGGTCGAACAGCGACAGCTCGCCGAACATCTCCCCCTGGCCCAGGATCGCCAGCAGGTTCTCGCGCCCGTCGGGTGCGGTGCGGCCCAGCTTGATCTTGCCCTCGCTGATCACGTAGAGCCGGTCGCCCGGCTCGCCCTCGTCGAAGAGCACCTTGCCGCGGCCGAGCAGCACGTTCTTCATGGAGGCACGGAGGGCGGCCGCGGCCTCCGTGTCGAGGGCGGCGAACAGCGGTGCGCCGCCGAGTCCGTCAATCTGGTCGTCGTGCACCCGTCCTCCATCTCCGGCGGTCCCGCGGGCTCAGTCTGCCGCACCCGGGCGCACGGTGCCCCGTCGGGCCACCGTCAAGATCATTTGTACAGGTCCGGTGGCTTCGACGTCCCCCGATGTCAAACGGTCGAAGCAACGTTGGTCATGCCGCGGCTGAGTTGAGTAGCGCGGTCAGCCTCATGGCGGGGGTCTGCAGGTCGAGGGTGGGTCGGGGCCGCCGGTTGAGGGTGTCGGCGACGCGTCGGAGGTCTTCGGCGGTGTGGATGGACAGGTCGCTTCCCTTGGTGAACCAGAACCGCAGAAGCCGGTTGGTGTTCTCGTTGGTGCCGCGCTGCCAGGGCGAGCGGGGGTCGCAGAAGAACAGCTTGGTCTCCAGCGCGACCTGGATCCGGGCGTAGTCGGCGAGTTCGCTGCCCCGGTCCCAGGTGATCGACCGGCGCAGATGCTCGGGCAGCTGCCGCATCTCGCGGATCATCGCGTCGGCCACCGCCTGCGCGTCATGGCGATCCGGCAGGTGCAGCAGGATCGTGAACCGGGTGGTGCGCTCCACCAGGGTCCCGATCGCGGACTTCGACTCCGGGCCGAGGATCAGGTCACCCTCCCAATGCCCGGGGACCGCTCGGTCGGCGGCCTCGGCCGGCCGCTGGCTGATCTTGAACGCCGTCTTGAACGGGCTGGGGTCAGGCCGGGACCGGGAACGGGGCACCCGGGCCGGCCGTTTCAGGCTGAGCTGCCGATGCAGGTCGGCCCGCAGATTGCCACGGGTCTGCACGTAGAGCGCCTGGTAGATCGTCTCGTGGCTCACCCGCTCAGTGTGATCATCCCCGTGCTCGACGGCGAGCATCTGCGCGATCAGCCGCGGAGCCCACCCCTGGTCCATCCAACCCTCGATGCGCCGGCACAACGACCGGTTCTCGATCAGCTTGAACGCCTTGGGCCGGCGCCGATGGTGCGCCGCGACCCGATGCGCCACCCCGGCGTGATACTCGCCGTTCTCGCTGCAGTTGCGGCGCACCTCGCGCGACACCACCGACTTGTCCCGCCCGATCAGATCCCCGATCACCGAACAGGACAGACCCTGGCGCCGACCCGCCGCGATCACCGCCCGATCCTCGCTGCTCAACGGCCGCCGGCACGCTCCCCCAGAAACTCGGACATCCGGCACCGGCGCGAGCAGGCCACCATGCCGTCCCTCGGCGAGATCAAGTTCCATCCGCCCACACTGAGCCCACCACCGCCCCGCCGAGGGGTGCGACGCGCCGACCAGC
>JBOGDY010000228.1:0-4475 GCA_050742955.1 Actinomycetes bacterium
TCAGCAGACGACCCAGCCGGTCGGCGCGCCAGGCCTGGTCGTTGACGTCGCGGATCATCGCGTACTCGATGGAGACCCGACGCCGGGTGCGATCGGCGTAGCGCCACGCGGCGTCGAGCACCTCGGCGACCTTCCACCTGGTGTTGACCGGGACGAGCGTGTCCCGGAGCTCGTCGTCCGGAGCGTGCAGCGACACCGCCAGCGTGACCCGGAGCCCTTCGGCGGTCAGCCTGTCGAGGGCCGGGACCAGGCCGACGGTGGAGACGGTGACGTTGCGCTGGGACAGCCCCAGCCCGTGGGGCCCGGGGTCGGTGATCGCGCGGACGGCAGCCACCACCGCCTTGTAGTTGGCCAACGGCTCGCCCATGCCCATGAACACCACGTTGGAGACCCGGTCGAGCCGGCCCGGCCCACCGTCGACCTCCCCCCGGCGTAGCATCCGCGCGCCCGCGACCACCTGCTCCACGATCTCGGCTGCCGACATGTTGCGGGTCAGGCCCGCCTGGCCGGTGGCACAGAACGGGCAGTTCATGCCGCAGCCGGCCTGCGATGACACACACATCGTCACGCGGTCGGGGTAGCGCATCAGCACGCTCTCGACCGTCGCGCCGTCGAAGAGCCGCCACACGGTCTTGCGCGTTGCATCGCCGTCGGAGTGGAGGTGTCGCAGGGGCGTCAGCAAGGGCGGCAGCAGCTCGCCGGCGAGCCGGGCCCTGACCCCCAGGGGAAGGTCGGTCATCCGGTCGGCGTCGTCGACGAGGTGGGTGAAGTAGTGCCCCGCGAGCTGGTCGGCGCGGTAAGGCGCCTCGCCGAGCTCGCGCACCGCCGCACGGCGCTCGGCCGGGCTGAGGTCGGCGAGGTGGCGCGGGGGTTTCGAGCGGCGAGGCGCGGCGAAGGTCAGCTGTCCCGGGACTGGCATGGTGCCTCGATTGTCGCAGGCCTCAGACCGGCACGAACCAGGCGAGCAGCAGGTAGGCGACGGGCGCCGCCGGGAGCAGCGAGTCGAGGCGGTCCATCAGCCCCCCGTGTCCGGGGAGCAGCGCGCCCATGTCCTTGATGCCGAGGTCGCGCTTGATTACCGACTCGCCGAGGTCGCCCACCGTGGCAGTGACCATCAGCGCGAGCCCGACCACGAGACCCTCGACCCTGGACCCGTCGAGCAGCAGCGGCACGGCGAGCGCGCCGCCCACAGCGCAGAACAGCGCCGACCCACCGAGACCCTCCCAGGACTTCTTCGGGCTGATCGTGGGCGCCAACGGGTGCCGCCCGAACAGCACGCCCGCTGCGTAGCCGCCCATGTCGCTGAACGCCGTCAGCAGGATGAAGACGACGACCCGGCCGGCACCGTCGTCGGGCCGAAGCAACAGCACGGCGAAGCCGGCCAGGAACGGCACGTAGAGGACCGCGAACGTCCCCGCCGTGACGTCACGCACGAATCCGGTGGGGCTCTCCGGTAGCCGCCAGACGAACACTCCCAGCACTGTGAGGGCCAGTGCCACGAGCATCGGCTCGGACCCACCGGCGTAGGCCGCGACCAGGATGGCGACCGCGCCGATGACGACCGGCACCACCGGCACCCGGATCCGCGCGGCACCGAGGGCGTTGCACAGCTCCCACAGGCCGAGCACGATCGCGACGGAGACGACACCGACGAAAGCGGGCTTCCACAGGTACAGCGAGAGCAGGATGACCGCTCCCAGCCCGGCGCCGACCCCGACCGCGGCGGGAAGGTTGCGCCCGGCCCGGCCCCGCCGCTCGGGCGGGGCGACCGGCTCCATCGGGACCGGCTCAAGCGGTGACGCGTGTGTCCGCGCCACCTCGTGGTCGAGCCCGTCCTCGCCGCGCGTCGAGGCGCCCCCCGGGTCCGGTGCGGTGTGGTCGGCGCTCATGACGTGCGAGCCCTCACACCTCGAGGAGCTCGGCCTCCTTGTGCTTGAGCAGGTCGTCGATCTGCCCGACAAACCTGTGCGTCACGTCCTCGAGGTACTTCTCCGCGCGGTGCACGTCGTCCTCGCCGGCCTCGCCGTCCTTGGCGAGCTTGTCGAGCGAGTCCTTGGCGTGCCGGCGGATGTTGCGCACCGACACCCGCCCGTCCTCCGCCTTGTGGCGGGCAACCTTGATGAACTCCTTACGGCGCTCCTCGGTCAGCTGCGGGAAGACGACCCGGATGATGTTGCCGTCATTGGTCGGGTTGACACCGAGGTCGGAGTCGCGGATCGCCTTCTCGATCGCGCCCATCGCGCCCTTGTCGAAGGGGGTGAGGGTCAGCATCCGCGGGTCGGCGACGTGGAACGACGCCAGCTGGTTCACCGGCGTCGGAGCGCCGTAGTAGTCGACCACGATCTTGGCGAACATCGACGGGTTGGCCCGCCCGGTCCGGATCGAGGTGAAGTCCTCCTTCGCCACCGAGACGGCCTTCTCCATCTTGTCCTCGGCCTCGAGGAGGGTGTCGTCGATCACGGTCGGCTCCCGGTGGTTTGTCGTCGTACGTGGTGGCGCGGCGTCGGTCCGGGCCGTTCGCGCCGGTCCGGTCCCGAGCCGGTCACGGGGTGGTCGCTCCCTCGGTGGACACGATCGTCCCGATCTTCTCACCCCGGACGGCGCGGGCGATGTTGCCCTCCTCGAGCAGGTTGAAGACGATGATCGGCATCTTGTTGTCCATGCAGAGGCTGAACGCGGTCGTGTCGGCGACCCTCAGCCGCCGCCGCAACGCCTCGGTGTAGGTGATGGCGTCGAACTTCGTCGCCGACGGGTCCGTGCGCGGGTCGGCGTCGTAGACCCCGTCGACGCCCTTGCCCATCAGCACCACGTCGGCGTTGATCTCCAGCGCGCGCTGGGCGGCCGTGGTGTCGGTGGAGAAGTAGGGCATGCCGGCGCCGGCACCGAAGATGACCACCCGTCCCTTCTCCAGGTGGCGGATGGCCCGGCGCGGGATGTAGGGCTCGGCGATCTGGCCCATCGTGATGGCGGTCTGCACACGCGTCTCGATCCCGGCGCGCTCGAGGAAGTCCTGCAGTGCCAGGCAGTTCATGACGGTGCCGAGCATGCCCATGTAGTCCGCCCGGGCGCGGTCCATGCCACGCTCCTGCAGCTGGGACCCGCGGAAGAAGTTGCCGCCGCCGACCACGACCGCGACCTGCACGCCGGAGCGGGACACGTCCGCGATCTGGCGGGCGATGGTGGCCACCACATCGGGGTCGACCCCCACCGTCCCACCGCCGAACATCTCCCCGCCGAGCTTGAGCAGCACGCGGGCGTAGCGCGGGGCCGGGCCCGCCCCGTCGTACGCCGAGCCGCGGCCGATCCCCTCGGCCCCCGGTGTGGATCGCGCCACGATCGCGGCCTCCTCGTAGGTCGTCTGCCCGGCAGTCTGCCAGCACCCGTGCTGGGGCCGCGAGATCAGCCTGCGCCGACCTCGTAACGTGCGAAGCGCTTCACGGTGACGCCCGCCGCGTCGAGCACGGCCTTGACGGTGCGCTTCTGGTCCTGGACCGCCTTCTGCTCGAGCAGGACCACCTCCTTGAAGAAGCCGTCGACCCGGCCGTCGACGATCTTCGGCAGGGCCTGCTCGGGCTTGCCCTCCTGGCGAGCGATCTCCTCGGCCACCCGGCGCTCGTTGTCGACGGTCTCGGCCGGCACGTCGTCGCGGGTGAGGAACTGCGGCCTCATCGAGGCCACGTGCATCGCGGCCCCGCGGGCTGCATTGAGGTCGTCCCCTTCGAACTCCACCAGCACCCCGATCTGCGGGGGCAGGTCCTTGTCCCGGCGGTGCATGTAGGACGCGATCTGCGCACCGTCGGTGCCGAGCACCGTCACGTTCGCCAGCTCGAGCTTCTCCCCGATGACCGCCGCCAGCGAGTCGATGTTCTCCTGCACGGTGCGGCCGTCGGCGAGCTTCTCGCCGAGCAGGGCGGACGGGTCACCGGTGCCGGTCTTCGCGGCGTGGGCAACGATGTCGGCCGCCAGCTGCTGGAACTGCTCGTTCTTGGCGACGAAGTCGGTCTCGCAGCTGAGCTGGATCATCGCGCCCTCGGCCGCGGCGACCAGACCGTTGTTGGCGGTGCGCTCGGCGCCGCGCTCACGGACCTTGGTCTCGCCCTTGATCCGCAGGTTCTCGACGGCCAGGTCGAAGTCGCCCTCGGCCTCCTCGAGCGCCTTCTTCGCCGCCATCATCCCGGCGCCCGTGGCGTCACGGAGCTTCTTGACCTCTGCGGCGGTGATCTTTGCCATCTCTCGCTCTCTTCGTCTCTCATCGGTGCCGGGGGGACGCGCGCGGGCACGCCCCAGGGCTCTCGGTGTGCGCCGCCGGGAGGGCGGCAAGCGGGGTCAGTGCCGCTCGGGCGGCTGCTCCGCCGCCGCGGCGTCCGGGGCAGGAGTCTCGGCGGCGTCCGGGGCAGGGGTCTCGGTCGCGGTGCTGTCCGGCGCTGCACCGCCTGTCGCGGTGCTGTCCGTCGCGGCGCCGTCCGGCGCTGCAC
>JBOGDY010000229.1:0-4425 GCA_050742955.1 Actinomycetes bacterium
GTGCACCACGGGTGGCACTGGGCCGACGGCGGCCCGACCGACGTCGACAACGGGGCGCTGCTGTGCCTCTATCACCATCAGCAGGTGCACCGGCAGGGCTGGACCGTCGCACTGGCTCCCAATGGCTTCCCGCAGTTCATCCCACCGGCCAGCATCGACCCCGACCGACGACCCCGCCAGCACCACCGCTACCGGCTCACCCTGCTCACCAACCGAAAACGCCACTAGCGAGAACCGGTCGGCCCCCAGGCGACGTACTCCGGTCATGATGCCGCGCCACGATCACCTGCTTCACGAGCACCTGCTTCACGAGCACATGGTCCACGACCATGGCCGCGCGGCGCATGAGATCGCCGGGCTGCCGCTGACGGCTGTGCACGAGCTCGAGCACTTCGACGAGACGCTGGGCCTGCTGGACCTGCGCCACCGGCACGGCCCTCGATCCGGCCTCCGCTGATGCTCCTGCTGTCACGACGCAGATGGCGGCCACAACGTCACGTGCAGTCGCGAGTCGACGCCCCGGCCGTGCTCGGGGTCACCTCCCCTGATGAGCACCGAGTGCTCGCTGACGGTCGCCCGGTACAGGCGGAGCAGTGCCGGTGGTTGAAGCTGGTCCTGACCGAACGACCGGAGGCCGGCGAAGGAGCCGGCGTCGCAGCGGGCGTTGTAGAACCGGAGATCACGCTCCACGTCGCTCTCGGACACCTCTTCGGCCCGAGCCGACATGTACACCGCTTGAGCGGCTCCGATCGGAGCCTGGGAGTCGAACACGACGATGCTCACGTCCGGGCGGCCCGCAATGTTCTGTGAGTGCCGCGCCTCGTGCGACGAGACCCAGTAGAAGTCGGTGTATCGATCGGGCGTGTAGAAGACCGGCGAGACCCATGGCCGCCCGGCCGTATCCGCGGTCGCGAGCGTCATGTACCTGTTCTGGTCGATGAGTCTCCTGGCGAGCGCGACGAGGTCGGACTGCGGCATCCGTCGTCCTCCTTCAGTGGGCCGGGTCGCTAGTCGGCCGGAGCGGACACCGAAGGTGTCTCGGGCTGGGGGCGGTGCCGGGTCTCGCGGGAGAAGATGCTGGCGACCAGCCCGAGCGCCAGCATGCCGGCGGTGGCGCCGAACGCCGCTCCGAACGAGTAGTTGTCGGCCAGCCAACCGGCGATCAGCGGGCCCGCGACGGCCCCGAGGTCGGCCGACATGCCGAACGCGGCGACCACCGTGCCGCCACGACCCGACACGACGTCACCGACCGCGGCGGCGGGAGCGACGCCGAGGAACGCCGAGGCGGCGCCGAACGCGATCATCGCAACCACGTAGAGGGGGAGGTTCTCCACGAAGGCGAGCAGCAGCATGCTGACGGTGCCGACCGCCCCGCCGATGAGCATGGCCGGGCGGCGGCCGGTCGAGTCCGTGAAGCGCCCGGCGGGGATCAGCAGCAGCCCCTGGAACAATGCGGAGACGAAGAACCCGATGCCGGTCCAGGTGTCCGACGCCTGCAGTCCCTCGGTGACGAACAGCGGGATGAGGGAGCTACGGACCCCGAACAGCGCCCAGCCGGTGCCCAGGTTGCTGGCGAGCGCAGCGCGGTAGCCGGAGATGCGCAATGCCATGGGCAGCGTTGTGCGCTCGGCGGCCGGGCCGGTGTCGCCGACCCCTTTCTCGTGCAGGTGGGCGCGGGTGAGGAAGAGCATGCCGATGGCTCCCGCGACGGCCAGGGTCACGGCGTAGACGAAGAACGGTGCCCGGACGGAGTACTCGGTCAGCGGCCCCCCGAACGCTGGTCCGGCGATCGTTCCGAGCAGGAAACCGGACTGCCACATGCTCGTCGCGCGTCCCCGCTGGTCCGCTCCCGCGACCCGCAGCAGCAGCGAGACCGCCGCCACGGTGAACATCGCGGAGCCGACGCCGCCGACCCCGCGCAGCACCAACAGCTGGTGGTAGCTGGTCGCCAGCCCTGCCAGGGCGCTGCTGACCGCGACGATGCCGATGCCGGTCGCCAGGACGATGCGCTCGCCGATGCGGTCGACGAGGCGGCCGCTGCCCAGCGCCGACACGAGCCGCATGAACGCGAACGCCGAGACGACCGCGCCGGCCGCCGTCCGGCCGACGCCGAACTCGCGCGCGAAGACCGGAATGGCGGGGGCGACGACGCCGAAGCCGACCGCGACCGCGAACGCGACGGCGGTGAGGACGGCGACTTCGCGGGGCAGGCCGGCGAAGGGGCGCCACCTCATCTGTCCACCCCCCGATCAGGGCAAGCCGGGCATATCTGTACCTTTGCACGTCGTGATGTCAGCTGTGCGAAGGAGCCTGCCTTGAGTCGCGCGCAAGGACGCCATCGCAGGATCAGGAGGACGAAGGTACCCGCGGTGCTGACCGGTACCGCCGGGGTGGTCGCGGTCGCGGCCGCTCTCGTCAACGGGTCGATCTCGGTGCCGTTGGGCCAGCCGTTCAAGGGAGCCGCCCCCGACGGATCGACCGACGCCGAGACGGGCCCGTCGACCATGCTGGTCGCGCCCGGAAGCAGCCAGGGGCAGGCCACGGGGACGCCCACGGCCGCCGCGAGCCCGATGCCGACCACCGGCGCGGCGGACGTGCGAGCTGCTGCCGACAACGGTTCCTCCGCGGCGACGTCCGGGGATCGGGCGGGTGAGGGTTCGGGCGGGGGCACAGCGGGAGGCTCCGCGGACGGGTCAGCGGCAGCTGCCCGGCAGACCGAGACACAGCGGCAGCACGCGCAGCCGGCGCCCTCCGGCACCGCGGACACCGAGCCCGAGCCCTCGCCGACCGACGAACCGTCCAACCCCCTCCCCAGCCTGCCTTCCCTGCCCAAGCCCATCCCGAGCCTGACCAGCTCCCTGCCGCCGCTGCCCTGACCCCGGGCGCGCGGGGCCGGGGTCAGCCGGCCCGGCGCCGGCGCTGCCCGGTGCGGCTGCGCAGGTAGTCGCTCACGACGTACTCGCCGAGCCGGCGCGGGTCGGGCAGGAACACCCGGCCGCCGTTGCGGCGCGCGAGCTCCTGGACGAACGCGGTCAGTCGCGGGTCGTCGTCGAGCTGGAAGACGTTGACGACGGCGCCCCGGCGCGTCATGCGGTCGACCTCGGCGACCGTGACCGAGATGGTCTCCGGCTCCGGCGGCCATGCGAACCACGGGTTGCCACCCGGCAGCAGGTGCGCGGTCGGCTCGCCGTCGGTGACCACCAGCACCAGAGGTTCCGCCTCGGGGTGACGGTCGAGGAACCGTCCGGCCAGGATGAGTGCGTGCTGCAGGTTGGTGCCCTGCACGTAGTCGGCCTCCAGGCCGGCCAGCTCGGTGGGTCGCAGAACACGCGCGTACGACGAGAAGCCGACGATCTGCAACGCGTCCTGCGGGAACTGCCCGCTCACCAGAGAGTGCAGCGCCAGCGCTGTCGCCTTGGCGGTGCCCCACGTGTCACGCAGGACCATCGAGTAGGACAGGTCCACGAGCAGGCACACGGCGGCCGAGGCGCGCCGGTCGGTCTCGGCGACCTCGAAGTCCTCGACCGCGAGCCCGATCCGACCCGACCCGGGCCCACCGCGACGGACCGCGTTCGTCAAGGTCCGTACGACGTCGAGCGGCTGTTCGTCGCCGAACTGCCATGGCCGGCTGGCTCCGGTGAGCTCGCCCGCCTGCCCGGCGTCGTGGACGTCGTGGTCGCCGTCACGGGCCTCGTGCAGGTCGGCGAAGACGCGCCGCAGGGCGGTCTGCCCGAGCCGGCGGACGGCCTTGGCGCTGAGGTCGAGCCGCTCGCCGTTCCGGGTGAGGTAGCCCTGCGCCTCCAGCTCGCGCTCCAGCCGGCGCAGGTCGGCCAGGTCGTCGACGGCCCGCCGGCCGAGCGCTCGCTGCACGGCCTCCTCGTCGATGTCCTCCAGCCGTGCGCCGGGGTAGTCCTGGGCGAGAGACGCCTCGAGGTCGTCCAGGTCGGCCAGGTCCTGCAGCGCGCTGGTCGCGTCGCCGACGCCGAGTGGCTGGTCCCCCTGCATCCGTGTACGGCTGCTCCGGTCCAGGTCCGGCCGGCGCGACCGCAGCGCGTCGCCCAGCTGTCGCATCTCGCGGGCCAGGTCCATGTCCTCGAGTGCGCTGCGCATCAGCGCCGACAGCTCGTTGCGCTGCTCGGGCGAGAGCGACCGCATCATCCGTTCGGCCGCTGCCGCCCGACGGGCCAGCGAGTCGACGAGCTCCTCCAGGTTGCGCGGGTGGTCCGGGAACATGTCGCCGTACTTGTCCATGAAGTCGTCGAACTGCGCCTGGGTGTGCTCGCCCCGCGCGTCCGCCTCGAGCATCCCGTTGAGGTCGCCGAGCATGTCCTTGATGCGTTGCAGCTGCTCGGGATCGGGGCTGTCCATCGCCTGCTTCATGCCGCGGAACTGTGCGTCCAGCACCTCACGCCGCAGGAGGTCCCG
>JBOGDY010000230.1:0-4422 GCA_050742955.1 Actinomycetes bacterium
CGCTGCGAGTGCTGCTCGTCGGCGTCCTGGTGGCGGCGGTCGCCGGCGACTCGGTCGGCTACGCCTTCGGCTCCCGGCTCGGCCGCCCGTGGCTGCAGCGACGGGTGCAGCGCGGCCGGTTCGACGTCCGTCACCTCGACCGGGCGGACCGGTTCTACGGGCGCTACGGATGGTGGGCTGTCGTGGCGGCGCGCTGGGTGCCGTGGGTGCGGACCTTCACCCCGATCCTGGCGGGCACGTCGCGGATGGCCTACCCGCGGTTCCTGTCGGCCAACGTGGTCGGGGCGCTGGGGTGGGGCGTCGGGCTGCTGGTGCTGGGCTACCTCGCCGCCGACCTACCGGTCCTGCGGCACCTGTCGTACGGCGTGGCCGCGGCCGTCGTCGTCGGCTCCCTCGTGGCAGGAGCCGTCGGCTGGGCCCGCCGCCGCCGGTAGCCTGACCCGGTGCCCGACACCACCGCGCTCGGCCCGAGCTGGCTCGACCCGAACAGCCTGATCCGGAACTTCGGCGTCCTCGGCACCTGCGCGATCGTCTTCGCCGAGTCCGGGCTGCTGATCGGGTTCTTCCTGCCCGGCGACTCGCTGCTGTTCACCGCCGGCCTGCTCGCCGCCCAGGGCATCATCGACATGCCGCTAGGGCTGCTGTGCCTGGTGATCTCGGTCTCGGCCGTGGTCGGCGACCAGGTCGGCTACGTCATCGGGAAGCGGTCCGGGCCGGCGGTCTTCAAGCGGCCCGACTCGCGGTTCTTCCGGCAGGAGTATGTCGACAAGGCCTACGCCTACTTCGACCGCTACGGCGCCCGCACCATCGTGCTGGCCAGGTTCGTGCCGATCGTGCGCACCTTCGCCCCGGTCGTCGCCGGCGTCGGCCGGATGCGCTACCGCACCTTCGTCACCTACAACGTGGTCGGCGGCATCCTGTGGGGCACCGGTGTGACGGTGCTCGGCTACCAGCTCGGCGAGTTCGACTTCGTCGCCGACCACATCGAGCTGATCCTCATCGGCATCGTGCTGGTCTCGGTCGTCCCGATCGGCATCGAGCTGCTGCGGCACCGGTCCCGGCCGCGGGACAGCCGCTACGACGAAGCCGCCGAGCGCGCCCGCGTCGAGCGCGAGGACGTACGCCCCGACGAGCACTGATCGCGACGCGCCGCGATCTCGCCGCAAGGGTCAGGAGATGGCGGCGTGCACCAGTTCGACGACCGTCTTCTCCACCACGGGGCTCCACTTCTTGAGCGCGAACGACACCGGCCACATGTCGCCGTCGTCGAGCTTCGCCGGGTCTTGGAAGCCCAGGGTCGAGTACCGGTAGTCGAACTTGCCCGCGTCCTGGAAGAAGACGACGACCTTGCCGTCCGCGTTAGCGTATGCGGGCATCCCGTACCAGGTCTTCGGCGACAACTCGGGGGCGGTCGCGGTCACCGTCACATGCACGCGCTCGGCGAGCGCACGATCCTCCGGCGCCATCTCCGCGATCCTGTCGAGAATCGCCTGCAGGCCGTCGGCCTTCTTGGCGCCCTTCTTACCTTCGGCACGCAGCTCGGCGGCGCGCTCCTTCATCGCGGCACGCTCCTGGGCGCTGAAGCCGTCGGACTCGGTCTTGGATTTCTTCGCGGGCATTCCCGGATCTCCCTTCCTGACGCTCAGGCTCGGCGTCATGCCGGCCTTCTTCGAAAGGCTAGGACTGGCCACACCGTGGCGCTTCTCGATTCCTGATTGCTTCCGGCCGAGATGGGAGACGCCCGGAGCTAGGGTGAGACGGGTGCGCCGTCTCGTGCGGCACGGTGGCTTGCCACCCGCGGGCAACGAGTGTCTGAAGGAGGAGACAGCGAATGAAGACACCCCCGATCGTCTCCCGGCAGGAGTGGGATGAGGCCCGGGACCGACTGCTGGTGAAAGAGAAGGAGTTCACCCGGGCGCGCGACGCGATGGCGGCCGAACGCCGGCAGATGCCCTGGATGGCCGTGGAGAAGGACTACCGCTTCGAAGGGCCGAAGGGGCCTGCAAGCCTGCTCGACCTCTTCGAGGACCGCCGCCAGCTGATCGTCTACCGCGCGTTCTACGGGCCGGACATCACCACCTACGCCGAGGGCGGCTCCTACCCCGAGCGGGCGTGCGTGGGCTGCTCGATGGTCGCTGACCAGGTGGCGAATCCGGCACACCTGACTGCCCGCGACACCTCGCTGGCGTTCGTGTCGCGGGCCCCGCAAGCGAACATCGAGGGTCTGAAGGCACGGATGGGCTGGGCGTTGATCCCGTGGTACACGCTGACGGACGACTTCGACGCGGACTTCGGCGTGGACGAGTGGCACGGCACCAACGCCTTCATCCGCGACGGCGATCGGGTGTTTCGCACCTATTTCGTCGACAGCCGCGGCGACGAGGCGATGGGGAGCACCTGGAGCTATCTCGACATCACCGCTCTTGGTCGCCAGGAGGAGTGGGAGGACTCGCCGGAGGGCTATCCCCAGACCCCGCCATACCAGTGGTGGAACTACCACGACGCGTACAAGGGCGGGTAGTCGCACACAGGCTTGTCCGCCGTACTCAGTCGAGGCCGAGGTCGGCGAGCTGGTAGGCGGCGCGGTAGGGCAGGCCTGCCCCGGCCACCGCGGGCGCGGCGCCGCGCTCCACGATTACGGCCACCCCCACGACGTCGGCACCGGCCTCGCGAAGCGCCTGTACGGCGGTGAGCACCGAGCCGCCGGTGGTGGACGTGTCCTCGACCGCAAGGACCCGGCGTCCGGCCACGTCCGGGCCCTCGATGCGCCGCTGCAGCCCGTGCGCCTTGCCCTCCTTCCGCACCACGAACGCGTCCAGCCGGCGACCCGCCGCTGCGGCCGCGTGCATCATCGCCGCGGCGACCGGGTCCGCGCCCAGGGTGAGGCCACCGACCGCGTCGACGTCGAGGTCGGCCACCAGCCCGAGCATCACGCGCCCGACGAGAGGGGCGGCCTCCGCGTCGAGCGTCACCCGGCGCAGGTCCACGTAGTAGTCGGCCTCCCGGCCCGAGGACAGCACGACCCGGCCGTGCACGACGGCCTTGCCCTTGATCTGCTGGAGCAGCGCCGCGCGGTCGGCGCTGTCGACGTCGTGGTGGCTCATGGTGCGGCAGCGTAGGGCAGGGTGGTGCGGTGGCCTCGATCGTGCTCGCGCACAGTCCGCTGACCGGGCCGGCGGCGTGGGGTCGGCTGCCGCAGGTCCTCCACGTCCGGGGACATCGGGTCGTCGTGCTCGACGTGACCGACGACGACGAACCGCCGTACGCGGCTCGGTACGTCGCCCGGGCCGCCCTGCAGATCGATGCCGCCGGGGTCGACGGCCCGGCGGTGCTCGCCGGGCACTCCGGGGCGGGCTACCTGCTGCCGCAGCTCGGTGCCACGCAGCGCGCCGCGCGCCGCGGGGTCCGCGGCTACGTGTTCGTGGATGCGGGGATCCCGCACGGCCGTGGCGCGACCCGGCTCACGCTGCTGCGCACCGAGGACCCGGCGATGGCCGAACAGCTGGAGGCGATGCTGGGCGACGGGCGACGCTTCCCCGAGTGGACCGCCCCCGACCTGCGCCACCTGGTCCCCGACGACGGGGAACGGGCCGCGCTGGTCGCGTCGCTGCGGCCCCGCGGCCACGACTTCTTCACCGAGCCAATGCCCTTCCCGGTCGACTGGCCGGATGCGCCGTGCGGGTACGTGCGCCTCTCCACGGCGTACGACGTGCCCGCGCGGGTGTCCCGCTCCCGCGGCTGGCCCGGGGTGGAGCGAGACGCGGGGCACTTCGGCGCCTGCGCCGACCCGGCCGGTGTCGCCGACGACATCGAGACGGTCATGGCGCAGCTCTGAGCCCCAGCGTGTGCCAGTCAGCGAGGATCCGGCGCTCCTTGTCGGCGGCGAGGCCCTGCTCCGGGAGGCCGGGGCGCCGTTCCGCCGGTCGGCTCCCGCCGGCCAGCCACGACCAGGTGTCCTCGACCGTCTCGGTGACCGGGCGGCAGCGCAGCCCGGCCTCGCCCGCTGCCGCGGACTCCACGTCCCATGCGTGGTCGGCGCCCTGGCCGGGCGGCATCCACAGCGGCAGCTCGGTCCACGGCTCGACGCCGCGCTCGAGCAGGAAGGAGTCGCCCACCCACGTCAGGGTCGCGCCGGAGCCGGTCGCGGTGACGCAGTCGCCGAGCCAGCTGCCCATGGTGGCGTTGCCTCGCGGTGCGGTGGCGTTGAACGTTCCGGCCGTGCGCCGCTCGGCCGAGTCGAGCATGAACGCGGCGAGGTCACGGGCATCGACGAGCTGCATGGGGACGGCGGGGTCGCCGGGGGCGAGCACCTCGCCTCCGTCTGCGATGCGCCCCAGCCACCACGGCAGCCGGCCGACGTTCTCGTGCGGCCCGAGGATGAGCCCCGCCCGCGCGATGGTCGACCGCTCGCCGAAGGTCTCG
>JBOGDY010000231.1:0-4420 GCA_050742955.1 Actinomycetes bacterium
GTGAGCTGCGGCAGGGCGCGCTCGAGGGGGTCATGCTCGACGCGGTCGCGCTGGCGGCGCAGTTGCCCGCCGCCGACGTGCGTCGGGCGGTGATGCTCGGTGGGGCGGTCGGGCCGGTCGCTGCCGTTGCGCTCGCCGACGGAGCCGTCGGGCTGGGCACGTTCGGTCTCGTCGTGGGCCGGCCGGTGCAGCCGATGCTCGCCTCGCCCGCGGACGGCATCGCCGCGGCCCTGGAGCGTGCGGGTGCGGCGTCGGTGGAGTGGAAGCTCGACGGCGTGCGGGTGCAGGTGCACCGGGACGGCGCGGAGGTGCGGGTCTTCACCCGCAGCCTCGACGACATCACAGACCGGGTGCCCGAGGTGGTGGAGGCGGCGCTGGCGCTGCCGGTGCGGCGGGTCGTGCTCGACGGCGAGGCGATCGCGCTGCGACCCGACGGCCGGCCGCGGCCGTTCCAGCAGACGGGCAGCCGGATCGGCTCACGGGTCGACGTGGCCAAGGCCCGCGAGACGGCGCCGCTCTCGTCGTACTTCTTCGACGTGCTGCATCTGGACGGCGAGGACGTGCTCGCCCTGCCGGGGCAGGAGAGGTACGACGTGCTGGCGCGCGCCGTCCCGGAGCAGCTACGGGTGCCCCGGCTGGTGACGTCCGACGTCGCCGCGGCGGGCGCGTTCCTCGACGACGCGATCGGCCGGGGTCACGAGGGGGTCGTGGTCAAGTCGCTGGCGGTCGCCTACGAGGCGGGTCGCAGGGGTGCCGGGTGGCTGAAGGTCAAGCCGCGGCACACGCTCGACCTGGTCGTCCTGGCCGCCGAGTGGGGCCACGGGCGGCGCAGGGGGTGGCTGTCGAACCTGCACCTGGGGGCGCTCGACCCCGACTCCGGCGACTACGTGATGCTGGGCAAGACGTTCAAGGGGCTGACCGACGCGATGCTCGCGTGGCAGACCGAGCGGTTGCTCGAGCTGGCGGTCGAGCGCGGCGACTGGGTGGTGCGGGTGCGGCCCGAGCTCGTCGTCGAGGTGGCTTTCGACGGGGTGCAAACCTCGTCACGCTACCCGGGCGGGATGGCCCTGCGGTTCGCCCGGGTGCTGCGGCACCGGCCCGACAAGCGGGCCGCCGACGCCGACACGGTAGCGGCCGTCCGGGTCGTCCACGAGGCCGGTCGCTGACACCGTTCGGCTGACCTCCGCTGACCTGGGGTTTCCTGCGGCGCTCCGGCGTGAGACGCTCGTAGGTAACAGATCGATCACCGAGCCTGACCGCGCGTCGCCGGCCGAGGAGAGACACATGGGACCGAACGCCACGAACACGGGGCGCGACCTGCAGGTCGTCCGGGGCGAAGGGGAGGGCACGCCCCAGCAGGCCTTCGGGCTGCTGGAGAACGCCGGGCGGGTAGCGGAGGACACCGTCAGGCAGGCCCGCACCGAGGCCGACCGCATCGTCGGTGCCGCCCGCAGCGAGGCCGAGAAGGTCCGCCGCGAGGGGCTCGAGCAGGGTGCTGTCGAGCGCGCGGCGGCCGACCGCGATGCCGAGCGGCTCCGTCACGAGAAGCTCGGTGAGGCCGAGCGGCTGCTGCGCGAGGCGCGCGATGAGGTCGCGGAGCTGGAGCGCTCGGCGGGGCGGCTGCGCTCGGAGCGGGACGCGGCGGCCGACTCAGCACGCGAGCTCGCGACCAAGCTGCAGGACGCCGTGCACTCCGCGATGCCGCACTCGCAGGAGTCGCACGAGGGCTGAGGCTCGCGCCCCTGCCAGCCCGAATGGGACCGCAAGTAGGCTGACTCCTGAAGCGTGCCCGGGCGTCCATTCGGAGAGGATCGCGCCCGTTTCGGGCCTCTAGCTTAATGGCAGAGCAGCAGACTTTTAATCTGCGCGGTCTCGGTTCGACCCCGAGGGGGCCCACGGTGAGGCAACGAGATGTGTCCGGGGTGCATGGTTCCCTGACTGCGTGAACGCGACGAAGCGGTGCTGCACCTGCGGGAGCATGCGGCCGCTCGCCGAGTTCAACGTGCGCACCGCCGCTGCGGCGAGCGTGACATCCGCTGCCTGGAATTCGATCATCGTGACCGACAACTGAAGGTGGCCGACGTATCCAAGCTGGTGACCGACTCCCGATCGTGGACCGTCGTGCTGCGTGAGATCGAAAAGTGTGACGTGCGGTGCGCCCACTGCCACCGTCGCAAGACCTCGGCAGAGATCAATTCCTGGCGACAGCGTGTCTTCGATGCCCTCGCCGTGGGGTCCGCCTCTCCGGCGTCATCTCAGTTTCGGGTAATTATCTGGAAATGAGATGACGCTCGCAGACCCGCATGCCGCCCGGCCTCGACCGGTGACGCGTCCAACCCAGTCACAGGTCGGCATCAGTCGGCGCAACCGCGCGTTCGGAGCCGTCGGCCTGTTCGAAGCCTTCACGGGCTTCGAGCGAGTACTCGCCAGCACAGATGCCGACACCCGCGTGGTGCCTGAGGTCAACGCCGGTAGGTGACCGTCAGGTCCCCGACGCCGTCGATGTGCCCCTCGAGGCGGTCACCGCGCTCCACCGGGCCGACGCCCTTCGGCGTGCCGGTCATGATCAGGTCGCCGGGTCGCAGCTCGATCAGCGTGCTCAGATAGGCGATCGTCTCCGGCGCCTTCCAGATCTGCTGGGACAGGTCGCCCTCCTGGCGGGGCTCGCCGTTGATGCGGAGCCAGATCGCGCCCTTCTCCGGGTGGCCGATGTCAGCGGCCCGGCGAAGCTCGCTCATCGGCGCGGAGCGGTCAAAACCCTTGGCCATGTCCCAGGGCCGGGCGGCCTTCTTCGCCGCTGCCTGAAGGTCCCGACGCGTCATGTCGAGCCCCACGGCGTACCCGAACACGTGCGAGAGGGCGTCGTCGGACGCGATGTCTGCGCCGCCACGTTCCAACGCCACCACCAGCTCGATCTCGTGATGCAGGTCTTCGGTCGCGGACGGGAACGGCAGCGTGCTCCCCGTCGGCACGACCGCGTCCGCGGGCTTCATGAAGAAGAACGGCGGCTCCCGGTCGGGGTCGTGGCCCATCTCGACGGCGTGCTCGGCGTAGTTGCGGCCCACGCAGAACACCCGGTGGACGGGGAACGCGACGTCAGCGCCGTCCACGGGAACGGTCGTGATCGTCGGGGGGACGGCGTAGTCGATGTTCATGGAAGCGGCTCCGTCAACGGCTTGCGGCATAGAAGGACACCTTGCGCTCGAAGTAGCCCACGGCCTCGGAGGCCGCGAACGCGAAGAGGAACAGGATGATGAGCAGGGACCAGAACTGCGGCATGAGGAAGTTCCGCGAGTACAGCTCGAACAGATATCCCACGCCGACGACCGCGATGAGCAGCTGTCCGATGACCACACCCTTCACCCCGCGGATGAGACCGAGGCGGATGCCGGCCAGCAGCTCGGGAAGGGCGGCGAAGAAGACGATCTTGGTGAAGAGCGCACGGTTCGAGGCGCCGAACGACTGGCCCATCTCGATCAGCGACGGGTTCACCCGCTCCACGCCGACCTGTGTGTCGAGCGCGATCACCCACACCGAGAACAAGAACACCGTGACGATCATGGTCGGCATCCCGAAGCCCAGGATCGCCATGAGCGCGGGCACGATCGCCGTCAGGGGCGAGCTCTCGAAGATGTTCACCCACATCCCCATCAGGCTGCCGACCGCGGGGATGCGCCCCATCAGGATGCCGACCCCGATCCCCACGACGAGCGCGAGTGCCATGCCGACGGTGTACGCCTGGAAGGTGATCGACGCGGCCTCGGCGAAGTCCTCGGAAGGAACCACCTCGAACAACGCCGCGACCACCTCGGAGAACGGGGGGATCAATGAGACCAGGCCGAGACGACCGACGACCTCCCAGACGGCGCACCAGACCAGCAGTGAGAAGGCCATCGGTATGCGGTGCCCGCGGATCGTCATTCCCGGCCCCTCACTCTTCGAGGTAGTTGCGCAGCTCTCCCCAGATGTTCTCGACCCAGTCGAGATACGCGGGGCTGCGCCTGATGGTCTGTGAGTCGCCGTCGTGGTCGATGCCCGGCCGCACGACCTTGGACACCTGCGCCGGTCCGCGGGTGAGGATGACGACCTGGTCGGAGACGTAGACCGCCTCCTCGATCGAGTGGGTGACGAACACGACGCTCTTCTGCTCGTCGCTGAGCAGGCGCAGCAGGTCCTCCTGGAACTTGCGGCGGATCTGCTCGTCGACCGAGGCGAAGGGTTCGTCCATCAGCAGGATGTCGGCGTCCACCGCCATCGCCCGGGCCAGGCCGACGCGCTGGCGCATCCCACCGGAGAGCTGGTGCGGGTAGGCGTCCTCGAACCCGGCCAGGTTCATCTTCGCGATGTACTCGCGGGCGATGGTCTCCCGCTCCTTCCTGGCCACGCCACGGAGCTCGAGCCCGAAGGCGGCGTTGCGCAG
>JBOGDY010000232.1:0-4419 GCA_050742955.1 Actinomycetes bacterium
AGATGACGGGGCTGGCCGACTACCGCCGCCGGCACGCCCAGTACAAGACCGACCCGGACCTGCAGGCGCTGCACGCCGCCGCGGCGTGGGTGGTCACCTGGGACGACCACGAGTCGGCGAACGACTCGTGGCAGGACGGCGCGGAGAACCACACCGAGGGTGTCGAGGGGACCTGGGCGCAGCGCAAGGCCTGGGCCTTGCAGGCGTTCGCCGAGTGGATGCCGGTCCGCCTCGAGCCGGGAGGGCAGATCTACCGGCGGCTGCGGTTCGGGCAGCTCGCCGAGCTGTCGATGCTCGACCTGCGCAGCTATCGGTCCCAGCAGGTCGCCACGAACGACCTGGGCTCGGTCGACGACCCGGCCCGCACCATCACGGGCGACCCGCAGATGGGCTGGCTCAAGGACGGCCTGGTGACCCCGGACGCGCAGTGGAAGCTCGTCGGCAACCCGGTGATGATCGCGCCTCTCTTGATCCCGCCGCTGCCCGCGGGCGTCAGCCAGCCGGTGACCGACGTGACCGGGCTGCTGCCGCCCGAGGGCGTCCCCTACAACGTCGACCAGTGGGACGGCTACACCGCCGACCGGCGGGAGCTGTTCGGCTGGCTGGCCGACCACGGGGTGCAGGACACCGTGTTCCTGACCGGGGACATCCACACGTCGTGGGCGTCCGACCTGCCGCTGGACGCCGGCACCTACCCGCTCTCCCCCTCGGTCGCGACCGAGCTGGTCGGCCCGTCGGTGACCTCGGACAACGTCGACGACATCACCGGGTCGCCGCCGCGCACCTCGTCGCTGGCGGTGGAGGCCGCGCTGCGGGCCGACAACCGGCACGTGCAGCACGTCGAGCTCGACTCGCACGGCTACTGCGTCCTCGACGTCACACCCGAGCGGGCGCAGATGGACTGGTGGTACGTCGCCGACCGCACCTCCCCGTCATCGGGGGCGGCCTGGGCCACGTCGTACGCCGTGGCCGCCGGCACCCAGCGGGTGCGCCCCGCCGCTGCGCCGGTCCGATGAGTGGCCTGTCAAGGCGCGGCCTGCTCAAGGGCGCGCTGGGTGCCGGCGCGGGTGTGGCACTGGGTGGCCTGCCGTCAGCAGCATGGGCGGGCGGGCGCGGGCTTCGGGTCTACGTGCTCGTGGTGGACGGTGCCCGTCCCGACGAGGTGGTCTCCGGGCTGATGCCGCGGCTGGCGGCGCTGCGGGCGGGCGGCACCAACTATCCGGCCGCCCGGTCGCTGCCGGTGATGGAGACCATCCCGAACCACGTGATGATGGCGACGGGGGTGCGCCCGGACCGGTCCGGTGTGCCGGCCAACGCCGTCTACGACCGGGCCGAGGGGGTCGCCCGCGAGCTGGACCGTCCCGCGGACCTCCGGTTCCCGACGGTGCTGTCACGGCTGACCGACGCCGGTCGGGTCACCGGGTCGGTGCTGTCCAAGCGCTACCTGCACGGCATCTTCGGGGGCCAGGCGACGCACGAGTGGATGCCGGCTCCGCTGCTGCCGGTGACCGGTCACGCGCCCGACGCCGCCACCGTCGACGCCCTGATCGAGATGGTCGACGCCCACGACCCGGCGCTGGTGCTCACCAACCTCGGCGACGTCGACCGCTCCGGCCACGCCGACCCGACGGGACCGCTAGGCGTGCAGGCGACCCGCCGGGCGGCGCTCGCCGACACCGACCTGCACATCGGACGGTTCCTCGACCACCTGGTCGCCACCGGCCGCTGGGCGTCCTCGGTGGTGCTGGTGCTCGCCGACCACTCGATGGACTGGTCGGTCCCGGACCGCACGGTGTCGCTCACTCCCACCTTCGAGGCCGACCCGCTGCTGGCCGGCCGCAGCGTGCTGGTGCAGAACGGTGGCGCCGACCTGGCCTACTGGCTCGGTGGGGCCGCCGACCGCCCCGCGGCCGTGGAGCGGATGCGTGCCCTTGCCGCCGCCACCGACGGCGTGCTCGCCACCCACGCTCCCGAGTCGCTGCGGCTGGGCCCCGAGGCCGGTGACCTGGTGGCCTACTGCCGGGCGGGCTGGCGCTTCACCGAGCCCGAGCGGGTGTCCAACCCGATCCCCGGCAACCACGGGCACCCGGCGACCGAACCGATCCCGTTCTTCGTCGGCGGCGGCTCGCGGCGGGTACGACGTGGTGCGACCTCGTCCGCGGCCGCCCGGACCGTCGACGTGGCCCCGACGGTCGGGGCGCTGTTCGGGCTGTCCGAGCCGGCCGGCGGCTACGACGGGGCGTCCCGGGTCGACGCCTTCGTCTGAACGGCGTCGGGTGCCGCCGCGTCCCTATGCTGGGCCGGTGACCGTCCGGCTGCCGCTGTTCCCGCTGGGCACGGTGCTGTACCCGGGTCTGCTGATGCCGCTGCACATCTTCGAGGAGCGCTACCGCGAGCTGGTGCGCGACCTGGCCGCGGTGCCGGAGGAGGACCGGCTCTTCGGCGTCGTCGCGATCCGAGCCGGCCGCGAGGTCGGCACCGATGGGGTCCGGGCGCTGCACGACGTGGGCTGCGTCGCCCACCTCCGGCAGGTCGAGGCCTACGACGACGGCCGGTTCGACGTGATGACGGTCGGCACCCAGCGCTTCCGGCTCGGCCCGCTGGACCGGTCACGGTCCTACCTGCAGGCCGACGTGGAGCTGCTCGACGAGCCCGCCGGGGACGCCGTCGCCGCCGTCGCCGGGTCCGTGGCCGGCGTCTTCGACTCCTACCGCTCCGCGCTGGTCGATGACGACGGCGAGGCGCTGCCGGTCGACCCGAAGGTGCTCTCCTACCTGGTCGCCGCCTCGACGCTGCTCGACGTCATCGACAAGCAGGCGCTGCTCGAGGCCCCGGACACCGCTGCGCGGCTGCGGCAGGAGCTGACCCTGCTGCGCCGCGAGACCGCCATGTTCAAGCTGCTGCCGTCCGTCCCGGCGGTGGACCTGACCCGCACGGCAATGAGCCCCAACTGAGCAGGAGAGCTCGGCGGGGCGGCACCCCTGCAACGGTGGCCCTGGCCCGGGCAGGGGTGCCCCACCAGGTGCTCGCCTACGACCACGACCCGGGCGCACCGTCGTACGGGCTGGAAGCCGCCGAGGCCCTGGGCGTGGAGCCCGACCGGGTCCTCAAGACCCTGCTGGCCCGCGTCGACGGGCGCCTGGTCGTCGCGGTCGTGCCGGTGAGCGGCAACCTCGACCTCAAGGCGCTGGCGGCGGCGGCCGGGGGGAAGCGGGCCGAGCTGGCCGACCCGGCGGACGCGGAGCGGGCGACCGGGTACGTGGTGGGCGGCATCAGCCCGATCGGGCAGCGCCGGGCGCTGCCCACGGTGGTGGATGCCTCGGCGAGCGGCTACCCGACGGTGCTGGTGTCGGCCGGGCGGCGCGGCCTGGAGGTGTCGCTGGCTCCGGCCGACCTGGTGGCGCTCACCACGGCCACCGTCGCTGCGATCGGTCGGGCCCCGGGCTGACCGGCGCCCTGGCCAGCTCCTCGATGGCAGAGTCGACCGCCACCTCGTCGTAGCGCGGGCCGAGGTGTACCAGGTTGAAGCGGACCGCCCGTGCCTGCGCGGCCCCGAACACCCCGCCCTCCACCCGGGCGAAGAAGCGGTCGACGTCGTCGATCGCGTAGCCCGGACGCAGCACGGTGACCGGGAACCGGGTGCCGCGCGGCCGGTGCGTCGGGTCGGGCGCCGGCTGGCCGGCCGGGAGGCGGTCGGGTGGCGGCTCGAGACCGGCGGCGAGCGCGAAGTAGGCGATGACCGAGGCCATCGGCCAGGCGAGCAGCACCCCCTTGGCGCTCAGCTCCAGGGGTCCCTGCAGCCGGGTCCCGTCGGGGAGGGCACGGGCAGCCTCGAGCGACACGGCCGAGGCGTCGAGCAGCAGCCCGACCCCCCAGGCGAGAAGGGCGGCCGCAACGCCGCCCAGCGTCAGCCCGGCCAGCGCACCGATCCTGGCCCGGCGGATGCGCGAGAAGGCGACCAGCGCGCAGGCGAGGCCCGCGGTCGCGGCGCAGATGACGAACCAGCCGTCGGCGGCCACCGCCGACTCGCCGCTGCTCTCGGCGAGCAGCACCGCGCCCTGCTCGACCCGCAGCTGGGGACGAGGTGCCACGAGCCACCAGACCGCGCCGAGGATCGGCCCGGCCAGGACGACGAGCGACATGACGACGACTGTCGTCCGCGTCTCGGCGAGTGCGTAGTCCCCGGATTTCACCGGGTCATCCTGGCATCCGGACCGGACTCTGGTTGCCCCCGGCGCCGTTGCGCTCGGGACCGTCCGTCACCGGGGCGGCCCCACCCACGTCGCGCCCCTTGTGCTCTGCCCCATATTTCGTGGCAGAGCACAAGGGGGGCGGACCGTGGTGGTCAGCGGGTGCTGAAGGGCGGCCGAGGCAGCGGGTGGGCGCCGCCGGTCAGTGGGCGACGAGCCGCATCCGGAA
>JBOGDY010000233.1:0-4418 GCA_050742955.1 Actinomycetes bacterium
GTGCTGCAGATCGACACCTATGGGTCCCCCGACCGACAGGACGCAGGCACCGTGAGCCAGTCCATCCAATTGGACCATGAGACTGCGCGAGCACTCGTCGCCATCATCAACCGGGTGTTTCCCGGAGCCTGACGACTGAACGCGCTCGCTGCCCGGCCCTCCCCATCGCCCGGTCACCGGAGTGCGGTGCGAACGGCTCGTCGCAACGCTCGGACTTTGCGACCAGCCGGGAGGCCCATCTCAATCGACGCCCCTCGCCCATGTGCGCGCTCAAGGCGACCGCTGGCAGGCACGCCGAGCGAACACGCAGCGTCACCGTGAGCCCCGTGCCACAGCCGCGATCTTGCTAACACTTTGCTAACACGAGGCCTGGATTCGGGCGGACGGCTCCGGAAGATCGTTTAGCAAAGTCGCAGGTCAGAAGCCTGTTGATCTACGCCGATGGACCCCTCCGGACCCCTCGACCGGCACTGAAAATCGGAAGGTCGGCTGTGTTTACCGGAGACCCCAGACGGGGGTGCCGAACCCGACGGCTTCGACGTTGAGCGGCTTGGGCGCGCGACCGTCGTCGGCGTCGACCCGGAACAGGTCCCCCTCCGTCTGCGCGGCCGGGCCCCTCTTTACGTAGACGATCGAGGTCCCCTCGCCGGCCCAGGCCGGCTTCTCGTCAAGACCGTCGGAGACGAGCTCGCGTTCCCCGGTGCCGTCAGCGTCGATCAGGTAGATCGCGGTCCGATCCTGTCCCACCCGGCGCGAGAAGGCGAGCCGGTCGCCTGCGGCCGACCAAGCCGGGTCGGCGTCGTCAACGCCCTCCGTCAGCTGGCGGGGCGGCTCGGAGCCGCTCGCCGCAATGGTGAAGAGGGCGCCTCTGGGTTCCCCCTCACTGGGCGCTGCCCAGTAGGCGATTGTCTTTCCGTCCGGGGAGTACGTCGGGTCGTCGATCCGCCTCATCTCGCGGGGGATCGGGAGCGTTCGCAGCACCGTGCCCTCGGTGTCGACGGCAAGGAGGGCGTGCCGGCCGGAAGCGCGCTCGCAGATGAAGAGCAGTTCGTCCACGTCGCTTGGGTTCCAGGACAGGTGATCGACGTTCACACAGTTCTCGGGGCTCTTGAAGAACCTCCGGTTGCCCTTGCCGTCAGCGCCCATGACCCTGACCACCGTCCGGGCTTCGCTGGTCGCCGTCGCGCCGACACTGGCGAGGTAGGCGATCGTCCGCCGGTCCGGCGACAGCACGGTCGCGTGGTCGACCTTCGGGCTCGTCGTGAGTCGCTGCGGTGCCGCCTTGCCATCGGCGTCGACTACGTAGAGGTCAAGGGGGTTGTCGTTAACCGAGCGGGGCACCACCAGCGACTCCGCGGGCAGTGGTACCGCCGCCACCGGCAGCTCGGCGACGGGTGGCGGCGATGTCGTGTCCGGCGGCGTCGTGGTGACCGCATTCGTGTCGGTCGCCGCAGTCGGCGCCCCCGGCGGGTCGGAGGACAGGGAGAGGGCAGCCACGGCCGCCAGCCCCACCACCGCCGCCGCGCTCAGCGCGACCGCGATCGGTGAGAACCTGCGTGACCTGGGCGTCGGCGACGTGTCCCCGTCGCCGGTCCGCTCCGGCGGGGGCGTGACGGGCGGCGGCGTCACCGGTGAGGGCGTCACCGGCGGCGGCGTCACCGGCGAGGGCGTCGCCGCAGCGGGCGTCGCCGGCGGGACCGCCCGGGCGTCGGGGGCAGGCGTGCGCGCCTCGTCCGGTGGTGCGGGTCGCGCCGACGGCACCGGCCTGGCAGGCGCCTCCGACGGCAGGGCAGGCGTCGCGTCGGCCGGGGCGGGAGGGACGACAGCCGCCGGTGGCGCCATCGCCCCGGGCGGCACCGTGATGACCCGGTCCTCAGCGGTCGAGCGGAAGGCGGAGTGCAGCTGGGCGATGAGCTCGCGACACGTCTGGGTGCGGGCGTCGGGCTCCTTGGCGAGCGCCTTGGCCAGCGCCTCGTCCACGCCGTCAGGCAGGTCCTGACGGATCATCGAGATCGGGGCCGGCATCTCGGCCAGGTGCGCGAACAGCATCGCCGCGTCGTCCTCCCGGACGAAGGGCGGGCGGCCGGAGAACGCCTCGTACATGACACACGCGAGGGAGTAGACGTCCGACCGGGCGTCGAGCGGCTTGTTCGCGATCTGCTCCGGCGGGACGTACTGGATCGTGCCGAGGAACTGCCCGGCGCTGGTGTAGCGGGTGGCGCTGACGGACCGCTTGGTCAGGCCGAAGTCGGTCAGGTAGACGTGGTCCGACTTGTCCAGGTTGCGACTGATCAGGATGTTCCCCGGCTTCACGTCCCGGTGCACCAGCCCGTGCGCATGCGCGGCGTCCAGCGCGCCTCCGACCTGGGTGAAGATCGGCATGGCCACTTCCGGTGCCAGCGCGCCGGCCTCGAGGCGGCTGCCGAGGTCCTCGCCGTCGACGAAGCGCATCGCGATGTAGAGCTTCCCGTCGACTTCGCCCGCCTGGTAGATCGGGATGATGTGCGGGTGGTCGATCGAGGCCGCCAGCTCGGACTCGCGGGTGAACCGCTGGCGGAAAGTGTCGTCGTGGGCCAGCTCCGGCGCGATCAGCTTGAGCGCCACCGGCCGGCCCAGCGACAGGTCCCGCGCTCGGTAGATGACGGCCATGCCGCCCCGAGCGATGTACGCCTCCACGCGATAGTGGGCGATCTGGTCGCCCACTTCGAGCAGCTGGCTGCTGGGGCCGCTCATGTTTTGCACGCTAGCGCGACCCGGAAGGTCACGCACCGCTCAGTTTGGACGGGATCCGCCCGGGCGTCACCTGGCCCGGACGTGCGACGGCGCCACACCCTGTGCCTCGGGTGGGGCGCCATCACGTTGGTGGAGCGTGGTGCGGTGGTCTAGCCGTCGACTCGCTGTTGCGGGATGCCGGCCAGCAACGCCCGCACCTCCGACTCCTTGTAACGGCGGTGACCGCCGAGCGTGCGGATCGATGTGAGCTTGCCGGCCTTTGCCCACCGCGTGACCGTCTTGGGGTCGACACGGAACATCGTGGCAACCTCTGCGGGCGTGAGTAGGGGCTCGGCGTCAGGGGTGCGCGTTGACATCCTGTTTGCCTTTCGGTGGGCGAACCGACCCATCTCGGGTCCAGATGGCAATAATGCCTGTTCGGCGGGGATGTCCGAAATGGCCCGAACGGGCCATCTTTGGTGTCCCAATAGAGGACTAGTCGACCCGCCCGACTGGTGAACCCACAGTGACATTCGGCCCAGCCAGAAGGACTGGTCGGACACGCTGCGTGATGAGGCAACCTCGGGTTGCATGCAAACCGGCCAAAGTGTGGCGATCGGGGGAATCAACCGGGCCACCGTTAGGGTGATCCGCGCCGCCCGCCACAAGGTGTTGTTGCGGGATTCAGAAGGGACCAGCAGCGAGCGTGTCCGAGTCAACCACCGACCACCCCGGCGTCTTCGGTCGCCGCGCCGGCATCGCCCGGCCGCACGAGCAGGTGGTCTTCTGCGCCGACGAGCCGTCCGGGCTGCGGGCCATCGTCGGCATCTACTCCACAGCTCTCGGGCCCGCGCTCGGCGGCACCCGCTTCTACCCCTACGCCTCCGAGGCGGACGCGCTCGACGACGTGCTCAACCTGTCGCGGAGCATGGCCTACAAGAACGCGCTGGCCGGGCTGGACCACGGCGGCGGCAAGGCCGTGATCATCGGAGACCCCGGCGTGCTGAAGACCGAGGCGCTGCTGCGGGCCTACGGCCGGTTCGTCCAGTCGCTCGGCGGGCGCTACATCACCGCCTGCGACGTCGGCACCTACGTGGCCGACATGGACGTGGTGGCCCGCGAGTGCCAGTTCGTGACCGGGCGGTCCGAGGCCCACGGTGGTGCCGGCGACTCGTCCGTGCTCACGGCGTACGGCGTGTTCCAAGGCATGCGTGCCTCGGCTCAGCACCTGTGGGGTGACCCGACGCTCTCCGGCCGTACCGTCGGGGTGGCCGGTGTCGGCAAGGTCGGCTTCCACCTCGTCGGCCACCTGGTCGAGGACGGCGCCACCGTCGTCGTGACCGACGTGTCCGGGGCCGCCATCGACCGGGTCCGGGCCCGGCACCCGGCCGTGCAGGTCGCGGGCGACGCGGACGCGCTGGTGCGGGCAGACCTCGACGTCTACTCCCCCTGCGCCCTGGGCGGCGCCCTCACCGACGATGTCGCCGAGGTGCTGCGGGCCCGCATCGTCTGCGGTGGGGCGAACAACCAGCTGGCCCACCCCGGCGTGGAGAAGCAGCTCGCCGACCGCGGCATCCTCTACGCCCCGGACTACTGCGTGAACGCCGGCGGGGTGATCCAGGTCGCCGACGAGATCGTGGGGTTCTCCTTCGAGCGGGCAAAGATCAAGGCCACCGCGATCTTCGACACCACCCTGCGGGTCTTCG
>JBOGDY010000234.1:0-4363 GCA_050742955.1 Actinomycetes bacterium
GCCGGTGAACCTGCTGATCAACGCTCCGTTCATCACTGTCGCGGAGGCGGCGACCCTCGGGGTGCGGCGCATCAGCGTGGGGGGCACGCTCGCGCGCACCGCATGGGCTGGGTTCCTGCAGGCCGCAAAGGAGATCGCGGACGAGGGGACGTTCTCCCGGTTCGAGCGGTTGCCGAATGTCGATGCACTCTTTGGCCATCGATAGGTCAGCGAGAGCTGCATGCACTCCCTTCCGCGAACCCACGCAGCTCGACCACACTGACGGGCATGCCGGTAAAGCTGCACCACATTGTCGTCGATGCGCACGATCTCCGAGGCCTGGCGGGTTTCTGGGCTCGCGCACTGGGCTGGGAGGTCCTCTCCGAGCGCGAGCGCGAAGTCGTCATCGGGCCCGACGAGGCAGCACCGGTCGGCATGTGTTTCATGCCGACGATGAACGAGAAGTCGGTCAAGAACCGACTGCACCTCGACCTCACCACGAGCGCCGAGGATCGGGACGACGAAATCGAACGGCTGCTGTCGCTCGGCGCACGCAGGGTGAACATCGGGCAGACAGGCAGCGAGTCGTGGACGGTGCTCGCGGATCCCGAGGGGAACGAGTTCTGTGTAGTGCGTCCGAAGACCACGCTCATTGCATGAGCGACCCACGTGGCAGGACCGGCGAGATGGTGATCTCCCAGACCTGACATGCGCCTTCAGTACGGCTGCGGGTCGGCCGGGTTGGTCGCGGACCCCGGCTGGACCAGCCCGGACTCGTAGGCCAGGACGACCGCCTGGACGCGGTCCCGCAGGCACAGCTTGGAGAGGATGCGGGCGACGTGGGTCTTGACCGTCGCCTCGCCGAGGAACAACGCGGCCGCGATCTCGGAGTTGGACATGCCCCGGGCCAGCAGGCCGAGCACCTCGCGTTCCCGGGCGGTGAGCGGCTCCAGCTGGGCCGGCCGGTCCGTGTGCATCGGTCGGTGGGCGAACTCGGCGATCAGCCGCCGGGTCACCGACGGCGCGATCAGGGCGTCTCCGGCCGCGACCACGCGGATCGCGGTGAGCAGCTGGTCGGCCGGCGCGTCCTTGAGCAGGAAGCCGCTGGCACCGCCGCGCAGCGCCGCGAACACGTACTCGTCGAGGTCGAACGTGGTCAGGATGAGCACCCGGGTCGCCGAGCCGCTCGCGGTGAGCTCCCTCGTCGCCTCGAGACCGTCCATCACCGGCATCCGGACATCCATCAGCACCACGTCGGGGCGGTGCAGGCGGACCTGCTCCACGGCCTGGCGTCCGTCGCCTGCCTCGCCGACCACCTCCAGGTCCGGCTCGTGGGAGAGGATGGCGCCGAAGCCGGTGCGCACCAGGGACTGGTCGTCGGCGATGACGACGCGGATGGTCATCGCGGGAGTCTCGCGCGTACGGCGAAGCCGCGCTCGGCACGCGGTCCGGCCTCCAGCACCCCTCCGTACAGGCTGGCCCGCTCACGCATGCCCGCCAGGCCGTGGCCGGCCCCGGCGGGCGCGGTGGACCCGGGCCCGTCGTCGCTGATCTCCAGCTCCACCGCGTCGGGGCAGTAGCGCACCAGGACCTGCGTGCGGGACGTGGCGGCGTACCTCATCGCGTTGGTCACCGCCTCCTGCACGATGCGGTAGGCCGACAGGTCCAGCCCGGCGGGCAGGGCGGCCGGCTCCCCCTCGATGTGCAGCTCGACGGCCAGCCCGGCCTCCCGGGCGGTGCCGATCAGCCTCGGCAGCTCCGCCAGGCCGGGCTGCGGCTCGGTGCCTGCGGAATCCGCCGTCCGGCGCAGCACACCGAGCAGCCGGCGCAGCTCGACCAGCGCGTCCCGCCCGGTGGTCTCGATCGTGGTCAGCGCCTCGCGGGCGTCCGCCTCGCCGGGACCGAGCAGTCGCTGTCCCGCCTGGGCCTGGATCACCATCACGCTCACGTGGTGGGCCACGATGTCGTGCAGCTCGCGAGCGATCCGGGCGCGTTCCTCGGCGACCGCCGTCCGGGCCCGCTCGTCCCGGTCGCGTTCGACCAGAGTGGCACGCTGCTCGGCGGCGAGGGCGCGGCGTGTCCGGTTCCGCTCGAGGCGGCCCAAGCCGAACGCGAGGACCATCGAGAGGACGGGACCGATCAGGGCGCCCCATTCCCCGTTGGCGAGCTTGGCCCGCTCTGTCGGCGTGAACAGCAGGGCCAGCAGGAGGGCGCCGGTGACCAGGCCGTCACGTCGCTGGCCGTGCGCCCCGACCGAGTACACCGCGACCAGCACGGCCAGGTAGTGCAGGCCGTCTCCGCCGCCTCCGACCTCGTGCCGGACCACCGGTGCCGCGAGCGCGACGGCGAGGGTGACCAGCGGCAGCCGGGTGCGCCAGAGCATGCCCACCGCGGTGACCGAGGCCAGCAGCACACGCGCCGGCAGCGTGCGGTCGGCCGGCCCGACGAACACCGCCTCGGCGACCAACGGCACACCGAGGGCCAGCGCAGGAAGGGCCTCGGCCCGCGAGAAGCGCAGCCTCACATCGCGACCGTAGCGTGCGCCGGAAGTCGATGGATCCGCCGCAATGGGGACCCGGGCTCGCTGGGAATCCGCCCTGCGGGCTACCCACGGACCGTGCGCGGTGGACGCCGCCGACCCGTCGCCGCGCCTAGCGTCAAGCTGTCCCTGATACCGGAGGTGGTGGACATGTCGGACCAGATCTGGCCGAGGCTCGGTGCCGCGACAGGAGCGGTGTACGTCCTGGCCCTGATGGGTGGCCCGTCGCTCGGACAGGGCACGGTGGTTGTCGCCGCCGAGTTCGTCGCCCTGACGCTGTTCGTGGCTTTCGCGGCCTACGTGACGAGCATCCTGCGTGCGGCGGAGGGCCCGGGCGCGTGGCTGGCGCCGACCGTGCTGGCGGCGGTCGCGGTCGACACCGCGATCAAGTTCGCCGGGGTCGGCGCGGGATACGCCGCCCGTGACCTGCCGGACGGACAGCTGCACGACACCCTGCACGAGATCAACAACGTCTCGTTCATGGTCACGATGATGCCGCTGGCGCTGGCGGCCGCGGCTACGTCGGTGGTCGTGCTGCGCACGAGAGTTCTGCCACGCGCGTTCGGCTGGTCGGGGCTGGCCGTGGCTGCGGCGCTGGTCGTGAACGGGTCCGACCTGGGCTCCGAGTTCGGGCCCGCGTTCCTGCTCTTCCTCGCATGGACGCTGGCACTGAGCATCAGGCTCATGCTGCGGACCCCGGCGCCCGCACCCGTCACGGCGCCCCCCGTGACAGCCCCTGTCGGCTGACAGAGCTCATCGCCCGGTCCAGGGTCCACGTCGGAGGTCACCGAGCCCCCGGGTGGACCCTGGACCGTGCGCCTGCCACGTCGTACGGCGTGGTGTGCTCAGCCCGCGGTCGAGCCGCCGCGGCCGCGCCGGGCCAGCGCCCGCTCGGTCTCCCGCCTGGCCTGCTTCTCGGCCAGCGCGTGCCGCTTGTCGTAGGCACGCTTGCCGCGCGCCAGGGCGATCTCGACCTTGGCCTTGCCGTCCTTGAAGTAGAGCTCCAGCGGGATCATCGTGACGCCCGTCTCCTTGGTCTTGCCGATCAGGCGCACGATCTCGGCGCGGTGCAGCAGCAGCTTGCGTTCCCGTCGCGGCTCGTGGTTGGTCCAGGTGCCCTCGGTGTACTCCGGGATGTGCACCCCGGCCAGCCACGCCTCGCCGTCCCTGATGTGCGCGAACCCGTCGACGAGTGAGGCCTGACCGGCGCGCAGCGACTTGACCTCGGTGCCGGTGAGCACGAGGCCCGCCTCGTAGACGTCGTCGACGTGGTAGTCGTGGCGCGCCTTGCGGTTGCGGGCGACGACCTGCCGCCCCTGCTCCTTGGGCACCCGGTCAGCCCCGCCCCGTCCCGTCAGCGGCGGCCAGCAGACCCGACAGCACCTCGATCGCCCGCTGCTCGGCGACCTCGGGCGCCTCGGTGTCGGGCACGACCACATCCGGTTCGACCCCGACGCCGTCGAGGCTGCGCCCGGCGGGCGTCACGTAGCGACCGACGGTCAGCTCGAGCGCCGAGCCGTCGGAGAGCCGGGACGGCTCCTGCACCGACCCCTTGCCATAGGTGCGGGCGCCCACGACGACCGCGCGGTTGCGGTCCTGCAGTGCCGCGGTGACCACCTCGGCCGCGCTGGCGGTGGCGGGGTTGACCAGCACCACCAACGGCGTGGTCAGGTCGCCACCGGCGTAGGCCTCGAGCGTCTTCTGCGGCTTCCCGCGGGTGTCGTAGGAGACCACGGGTCCGCCGTCGAGGAAGACCGACGCGACGTCGACGGCCTCGTCCAGCAGGCCACCGGGGTTGTCGCGCAGGTCGAGCACGAGCCCGCCCGCGTGCTGGCCCTCGTTGGC
>JBOGDY010000235.1:0-4363 GCA_050742955.1 Actinomycetes bacterium
CGCGACCACTACCTGCTCTACCACCAGCAGCGCGGCGGCGGAGCGCCGGCGTGAGGCGCCTCGCCGTGGTCGTCACCGCTCTCGCGGTGGTGGCAACCGCCGTTCCGCCCGCGTCGAGCGCGTCGTCCACGATCGGCACCCCCGAGCGAGAGCTGCGGTGGGGCACCCCCGAGCAGGCCGGACTCGTCCCGGGGCCGGTGCAGCAGATCGAGGCCGACGTCCGCTCGTTCCTGGCACCGCAGGCGAACGGCAAGCCGATGTACGCCGGGGCGGTGGTGCTCGCCGCCCACGACGGCACCGTCGTGACGCACGAAGCCGTCGGGCACGCCGTGCGGTACGCGAACGGATCGGGCACGGAGCTGCCGGCCGATCAGCAGGTGCCGATGCGCCGCGACAGCATCTTCGACCTCGCGTCGGTGTCCAAGCTGTTCACGTCGATCGCGGTCCTGCAACAGGTGGAGCGCGGCCGGCTCGACCTCGACGCCACGGTGGCGTCGTACCTGCCCGCCTTCGCGGCCAGGGGCAAGGAGACCGTCACCGTCCGGGACCTGCTCACGCATACCTCCGGGCTGCCGGCCTGGCTCCCGCTGTACAGCCGGTGGCCGACACCGGAGGAGCGCATCGCCGCGGTCTACGACGTGGCGCCGCTCGGCCCGCCCGGCAGCCGCTACGTCTACAGCGACCTCAACATGATCACGCTCGGCAAGCTGGTCGAGCTGGCTTCCGGGCAGCCGCTTGACCACGCCGTACGGGAAGACATCACCGCCCCGCTGCACATGACCGACACCGGCTACAACCCTGCCCCGGACAAGCTGGACCGGGTCGTCGCCACCGAGGACCAGCCCTGGACCGGCCGAGGAGTCATCCGCGGCAGCGTGCATGACGAGAACGCGTGGTCGCTCGGCGGTGTCGCCGGGCACGCCGGGGTGTTCTCCACCGCACGCGACCTCGCCGTCCTCGCCCAGGCGATCCTCAACCAGGGCACCTACGGCGGTCGGCGGATCCTGTCCGAGGACTCCGTGTCGGCGCTGCTCACCGACGAGAACGGCGCCTTCCCGGGGCACGCCCACGGGCTCGGGTTCGAGATCGACCAGCGCTGGTACATGGACGCGCTGTCCGGGCCGGGCACGGTGGGGCACACCGGCTACACCGGGACCTCACTGGTCATCGACACCCGGTCGAGGTCGTTCGCGGTGCTCCTGACCAACCGGGTGCACCCGTCCCGCGACTGGGGCTCGAACAACCCGTCCCGGCGCGCCGTCGCCCGTGACCTCGCACTCGCGCTCCCGGTTCGCCCGCAGCACGGCCGGGACGCGTGGTTCTCCGGGGTCGGCGACTCGCGGACCGCGACCCTCACCGTCCCACTGTCCGTGGCCGCGGAGGACGGGTCGGTGCGGCTGGAGAACGCCTTGTGGTTCGACACCGAGGCCGTGTCGGACACCGTCACGCTCGAGGTCTCCCGCGACGCGGGTGCCAGCTGGTCGACGCTGCACACGTGGTCGGGTGCAGGCGGCTGGCGGTGGCACGACGTCTCGGTGCCGCTGGGCACACACGCCGGCGCGGCCGACCCCGCCGGCGCCGGAGGTGAGCTGCTGGTGCGGTGGCGGTACACCAGCGACGCGCTGTACCAGGGTCGCGGCGTCTACGTCGACGACATCCGTGTCACCGGGCTGCGCGGTCCGGTGTTCGACGACGACCGGGCGGGGGACGGCGAGCTGGTCCGACTCGACGGCTGGCTGCGGTCGCGGACATGACGCAGTCCGCCTCGGTCACGGTGCGCGCCAGGCTGCCGTCGCTGCCACCGGCCGAGCGGCGGGTGGCCGAGCTCGTGCTGGCCGACCCCGGTGGTGTGGCGACATGGACCATCTCCGAGCTGGCCCGTCGGGCGGAGACCTCGGAGACGACGGTGAGCCGGTTCTGCCGGGCGCTCGGCTTCTCCGGCTACTCCCAGCTGCGGCTGTCGCTGGCGACGGAGGTCGGCCGCCGCGGTGCCGCACCGGTACGCGAGCTCGGCGGTGACATCGGCCCGGGCGACGACCTGGCCAACGTGGTCGCGAAGATCTCGTACGCCGACGCGCGGGCCGTCGAGGACACCGCGTCCCAGCTCGACGTGGCGGTGCTGGAGCGGGTCGTCGACGCGCTCGTGGCCGCCCACCGGATCGATGTCTACGGCGTGGGTGCCAGCGCGTTCGTCGCGGCCGACTTCCAGCAGAAGCTGCACCGCATCGGCCGCATCGCGTTCGCCTGGAGCGATCCGCACACCGCCCTCACCAGCGCCGCCGTGCTCAAGCCCGGCGACGTCGCGGTCGGCATCTCGCACACCGGCACCACGGAGGAGCCGGTGTCCGCGCTCACCGAGGCGGCACGGCACGGCGCGACCACGGTGGCGCTCACCAACTTCCCCGGTTCGCCCATCGCCCGGGTGGCCGACCACGTCCTGACGACCGCCGCGCGGGAGACCACGTTCCGGTCCGGGGCGATGGCCAGCCGGCTCGCGCAGCTCACCGTCGTGGACTGCCTGTTCGTGGGCGTCGCCCAGCGCACCTACACCGAGACCAAGGCGGCCCTCGAGGCGACCTACGAGGCCGTGCAGGGCCGGCGGGCCACCACCTCTCGACGGCGGGGACTCCGGTGATCGGGGAAGGCCACGCGCCCGCGGTCGTGCGGGCCCCGACCGAACGACGCAACCCGGCGACGCTCGACATCGACCGGCTCGACACCCTCGGCGTGCTCGAGTGCGTGAACGACGCGGACCAGGACGTCCCCGCGGCAGTGCGCGCCGCGCTGCCCGAGCTCGCCCGGGTGGTCGATGCGGCGGTCGAGGCGCTGCGCCGAGGTGGCCAGGTGCACTACGTCGGGGCCGGCACGTCGGGGCGGCTCGGGATGCTCGACGCGGCCGAGCTGCCTCCGACCTACGCCATCGAGCCCGGCCGCTTCGTCGCCCACAACGCCGGCGGCCTGACCGCGCTGGCGAGCGCGGTCGAGGGCGTCGAGGACGACGAGGCGCTCGGGGCCGCCGACGTCCGGGACGTGGGCGCGGACGACGTCGTCGTGGGCCTGACCGCCAGCGGGCGCACGCCCTACGTCCGGGGGGCGCTGCGCGCAGCGCGGGCGGCCGGCGCCCGTACGGCGCTGGTGAGCAGCAACCCGGACGCGCCGCTGGTCGGGGATGCGGACGTACACGTCTGCCTCGACACCGGCCCCGAGGTGATCGCGGGCAGCACGCGGATGAAGGCCGGCACCGCGCAGAAGCTGGTGCTGCACAGCCTGTCGACGGCTGTGATGATCCGGCTGGGCCGGACCTACTCGAACCTGATGGTGAGCATGGCCGCCACCAACGGGAAGCTGCGCGGCCGGATGCTGCGCATCCTCGCCGAGGCCACGGGGCTCGACGACGAGCGCTGCGCACGGGTGCTGCAGGAGGCGGATGGGGAGGTGAAGACCGCCCTCGTCGCGCTGCTCGCGGACGTGCCTGTGGGCGCCGCCCGTGGGGCCCTGGCCGACACCGGCGATGTGGTGCGCGACGCGCTCTCGTGTCTGCGCAGCCCCGGGCAGCGACCGTCCGGGTCGACCGATCCCGAGGAACGGGGATGACGTAATGGCGCAGTCGCGAGCTCAACGCTCGGGAGTCCTTGATCGGGCCCTTGCCCGGCAGCCGTCATTGCGTGCTTGACCGCGCGGGTTCCGGCACTACCAAGCACGCGAAGTCGCGCTTATCAGCCGATGTGAGGACGGTGCCACGACCGATGTGCCAGGCCGAACGAGTGGTTCGGAGGAACGCAGACCCGCCTCATCACCTGGCCGACGGCGATCAGGCTGGCCGTCCGCGGACAGGTTGACCGCCACGACCTGGTGATCGGCCGGGTCGACCCTCGACCAGTGGCCGACGTGTTGGCGCCCGATCCGGCGGACCAGTACGTCGAGACATCGTTTTCCCGTCCGACCCCTGACGGACTCAGGGGAGAACCAGGGTGTTCCCGGATGTGTCTGCCCCGGCTGCTCGGTCAGGCTTGCTCGACGGACTGCTCACGGGGAGGTCGGGATGAAGCGAGTGCTGCGGGCGCTGGTGATGGCGACGACAGTGTTGGCGGTGATTGCCGCACCGGCCGTTGCCACTGCCGCGCCGGAGGAGTCCGATCGCGCCGGTCTTGAGGGACGGCTGGACGACGTGGTGGCCGCCGGTGCGGTGGGTGCGCTCGCGGAGGTGCGTGACGAGGATGGCGTGTGGCGGGGCACCAGCGGTGTCGCCGAGCTGGGCAGGACGCGGGCGGTCCCGGTCCGCGGCCGGTTCCGGGCCGGCAGCATCACGAAGACGTTCGTCGCTACCGTCGCCCTGCAGCTGGCCGGCGAGGGTCGGCTGCGG
>JBOGDY010000236.1:0-4342 GCA_050742955.1 Actinomycetes bacterium
GGCGCCGTTTCACTTCGTCGACGGCGTCGAGGCAGCCGTGGCCAAGGCGCAGGAGCTTGCGGGTGACCGCATGGTCGAGGTCGCCGCTGGCGACGTCGGTGGCCAGGTGCTTGCCGCGGGCCTGATCGACGAGGTGCGCATGGACGTCGTACCCGTCGTGTTCGGGTCCGGGAAGCGCTACTTCGGGTCGGTCCACGCGCAGCACCTGTTGGAGGATCCTGACGTGGTGATTCAGAGCAACCGGGTGCTTCACCTGAGCTATCGGGTGCGCCGTTGACCGATCTGAGCGGGTACGCGAAGAAGTCCACTGCGAACGGTGACACAAGATCGGGCCTCCGGCTGCGTTTGCGCATCGCTGTCCCTGGTCGGGCAGCCGACGCCGATCCGCCCCAGCACCTCACCTGCGGCAAGTTCAACTCAAGATCACTGGTTGCCGGTTTCCGTCGTATCTTTGGCCGACCCCCAGGAAGAGCGGCTCTTCACCAATGCAGGCCCTCAGTGCCGTCATCGGCCTCCAGGACCCGGCACGCCAGGACACGCGCGATCGGGCTCCAGACGGCTTTCTGCCGAGCCGCTTTTGCAGGCTCGGTTCCGGTAGGGCCGGCGGGTCAGCATTCTCCTCATCTGAACCGTGCAGGTCTTGCGGCTGACAGGACCGGGCCGACTTCCCAGGGATCGGACCATCGGCGTTCGAATCGCGTTAGGAGGGGCAGACGACAACTTTTCCGAGAGCGCGTCCCTCACCGACGCGAGCAAGAGCGGCGGGAAGTTCTTCGAGGGTGAAGGTGCGGTCGATGTGGATCCTTACCTCCCCGGTAGCGCAACTGTCGGCAACCGGCTCGAAGTGAGCCGGCCCCTCCTTCACTGCGAGCACCCCGATTGAGCGACCGGTAAGTCGCCCCACCACCCAGCCGACGGTGAGTACGCGCAGCAGCGCGCGCACCGACCCCCCTACGCACCGATACGTGCCGCCGGGTACCAGCGCGCGCCGGTAGGCGAACACCGACCGGTGCGCGACCAGGCCCAGCATCACGTCGTACGGCCGGGTCGTCGTTGTGAAGTCGTCCCGGCTGTAGTCGATCACGTCGTCCGCACCCACCGACCGCATGAAGTCCTGCTTGGCGGCGTTGTCGACACCAGTGACGTGAGCACCGAGCCGCTTGGCCAGCTGAATGGCGAAGGATCCGGACCCTCCGCCAGCGCCGTTGATCAGGACCCGGCTACCCTCCACTGCTCTTTCCGTGCCTTGCCGGGCGATCGCGCCGGCCTGGGGGATGGTGGACGCCTCGGCGAACGTGAGTTGGGTCGGCTTGTGGGCCAGCGCGGATTCCGGGGCGAGCGCGTACTCCGCGAACCCACCCTTCAGCGCGAGGTTGTCGCCGTACACCTCGTCTCCGGGGCGGAACCGGGTAACTCCTGTCCCGACATCGTCGACCACGCCGGCGATGTCCGATCCAAGCGTCCTGCGAGCGGGGAAACGCAGCCCGCCGATCCGCGCGTACGCGGGCGATCCCCGCAGGCACTCCCAGTCGCTGAGATTGACCGAAGTCGCAGCGACTCTTATCCGCAGCTGGCCGGCGGCGGGGGTAGGTACCGGGACGTCCTCGACATGCAGCACATCGGGGGACCCGGACCGGTCATAGACGACCGCCTTCACACCCGCCCCGCGGCGGCGCCTCTGGTCATGCCGGCAACGTAGCAAGGCGGGAGGGTCGATCGACACGGAGTTGCCAAGGAGCGGATCCACGATCTCTATCGCGCCGAACCACAAACGTCCTGACCTGCCGCCGACTGAGTCCTGGTCTCCACAGGGACGTACCAGCAGGGATGCATGCCGCCTTCGCCCTCCGTCTGCCGCCGGTTCACCGGCTGGCAACCTGCGCCGGATTGGCTCACACGTCTAAGGCGAGAACGGGGGCCGTCCCGCCGTGCCCATGCCGGTGCGGCCGCCGTCATCTCGTAGGAGGCATCCAGCATGAAGCGCGCCAGCATCTTCGATATGCGTGGTCGACGGCGTCGCAAGGCGCTCGCGCACCAGTGCCGTTCGTGTCGCTCGTACCGGGCCCTTCAGGTCGTGAACCACCCCGCCGGTCTGGTCGTCACCTGTCGCGTGTGCGGCGACGTGCACAGCGCCTTGCCCTCTCAGCGCAGCTGAGTCTCGCGCCGCCGGAGGCATGGACTGGCCCCTCGTGACCGTCGGGACCGCATGAGCGCCTGCTCACGTGCCGTCCAGCGATCCAGCAATGCACAGGCCATGACCTCGCCTGACTACCGGATCTCCCTCAGGTCAGTCGCCGGCTGGCTCCAGCTCCCGCTCCCTTGCGCGTTGCTCGGGGATCGCGGCGTGCGGCTCGACCCGCAGCGGCCTGGCCGCCCAGGATGGCAGCCACCAGTTCCACCGGCCGAACAGCGACACCAGGGCCGGCACGAGCAGGGCGCGCACGATCGTGGCGTCGAGCAGGATGCCGATGCCCAGCGCCGTCGCGAAAACCTTGATGTCGGTGCCGGGTGACGCGGTCAGCGCCAGGAACGACAGGAACAGGATCAGGGCGGCGCCGGTCACCAGCCGACCGGTCCTGGCCAGCCCCCTGATCACCGCGGTGTTCGTGTCGCCGCTGCCGTCGTACTCCTCACGCATCCGGGCCAGGATGAAGACCTCGTAGTCCATCGACAGGCCGAAGAGGAAGGCGAAGATCAGCACCGGCAGCCAGAAGGCCACAGCCCCCGTCTGCTGGATGTCGAACACCGCCTCCGACCCGAGCCCCTCCTGCCAGAAGAGCACGGTGGCGCCGAAGGTCGCAGCGACCGACAGGATGTTCAGCAGCACCGCCTTGACCGGCAGCAGGATCGACCGGAAGGTGCGCACCAGCAGGATGAACGTGACGAACGCGATCAGCGCCATGATCAGCGGGAACCTGTCGTAGACCGCGTGCGAGTAGTCCAGGACGGTGGCGCCGATCCCGGCTATGCCGACCAGGCCGGGCACGTCGGAGAGCGCCGTGTCGAGCCGTTCGACGACCTTGGCGTTGTCGGTGGTGACGGTCTCGTCCACTGGGATGACCGCGGCCAACGCGCTGCCGTCCTTGCGCCACTCGGGCGTGTCCGGTGCGAACGCCGTTGCCACCCCGTCGACCTGCTCGGCCTCGGTGACCGCCTGCTCCGCGCCCGCCCCCGGGTCGCCCCCGCGTACCAGGACCTCGAGGGGTGACACGACGCCGGCCGGCACGCCGCCGTCCTTGAGGGTCTGTAGTGACTCGTAGGCGGGACCACCGCTCGCCAGCGAGTCGGTCTCGGCCTGACCGATCTTGATGCCGAAGACCGGCACGATGAGGGCCAGCAGGATCGCCGTCGCGAGGCCTGCCGCCACCCAGCGCCACCGCACCACGAGCCGGGCCCACGCGGTCCATGGCCGCGACGGCTTGCCCTCGTGGCGCAGCCGCGGCCAGTCGACGCGCGGCCCGATGCCGCCGAGCAGGGCGGGCAGCAGGGTCAGGCACACCAGCGTGCTCACCAGCGGGATCAGCATGCCGCCCAGTCCCATGCTGCGCAGCAGCGGGACGGGGATCGCGATCAGGGCCATCAGGCTGATCGCGACCGTGCCGGCGCTGGCCACCACGGCGTGCCCGGCCGTCTGCATCGCGACGACCACCGCCTCGTGGTTGTCGCGCCCGTGGGCGCGTTCCTCGCGCCACCTGGTCACAACGAGCAGGGAGTAGTCGACCGCGACACCCAGGCCCACGAGTGCGATGAGGAACTGGACCACGAAGCTCACGTCACCGACGTACGTCGAGAGCAGGACGAGCGCGAACGTGGTGAGGATCGACACCGCCGCCACGACCATCGGGACCAGCGCCAGGAACGAGGCGAACACCATCGCGAGCACGGCCAGCGCGCCGAGCGCGCCCAGCATGGTCTCGACGAGCAGGCTCGGCGCCTCGGGGTCGTCGGTGCCCTGCGCGAGCAGGTTGTAGCCGCTGATCCGCCAGTCGAGCCCCGTCTGCTCGCCGGCCTGCTCCAGGATCGGGCGCATCGCGACGTCGATGCCCTCCTGGTCGAAGGCCAGGAACGGGGGCGGGTAGACCAGCGCGTAGGTCGTGCGGTCGTCATCGGTCAGGAACACGTCGTCCTGGGTCCGGGAGTAGTCGACCACCCGCACCCCGGGAACCTCCGCCTGGATGCGGTCGAACACCGCGTCGATCTCGGGCTGGTGCTCCTGCACGGTCTCGCCCTCCGGCACCGTGACGACCGGCAGGTAGGGCTGGTTCGAGCCGCCGTTGCCGTAGTCGGCGAGCAGCTCCTTCTCGGTCTGGTAGCCGGGCTGGCCGGGCAGGGAGAAGTCGAC
>JBOGDY010000237.1:0-4335 GCA_050742955.1 Actinomycetes bacterium
GACCGCTACCGCGTCGTGCTCGTCCACTGACCCGTCCTCGCGTCACCGGGCGTCGGCCCGGACCGGACCGGACCGGCTCGGCCCGGCGCCGGTGGCGGGTTCTGCCTCTCATGCCCCGATGTGACACCGCTCGGCGGGCTGGGTAAGACTGGAGGGCGAACGTGGAGGGGAGTACTCCTTCGCGGTCGCGTCGTCATCACGGTTGAGCCCGACGCCGGGCCCCACCCGGCGCGACCGGCCCGGGCCCGGGCGGAAGAGACCTCCGGCGCCCGACCAGACCTGCCGGAGGACATCAGTGGACGTGCACGCCTGGGTCTGGTTCCTGACCGTCGGGGTGCTCGTCGGCATGCTCGCCGTCGACGTCCTCATCATCGGCCGGCGACCCCACGAGCCGTCGATGCGCGAGTGCTCGATCGCGATCACCTTCTTCGTCAGCCTGGCGATCATCTTCGGGCTCGGCGTGCTGGCCTTCTCCGGGCCGCGCTACGCGGGCGAGTTCTACGCCGGCTGGCTGACGGAGTACAGCCTCTCGATCGACAACCTCTTCGTCTTCGTGATCATCATGGCGAAGTTCGGGGTGCCGCGGCAGTTCCAGCAGACGGCGCTGCTCGTCGGCATCATGCTCGCACTCGTCATGCGCGGCATCTTCATCGCGCTCGGCGCGGCCGCGATCCAGAACTTCAGCTGGGTCTTCTACATCTTCGGCGCCTTCCTCATCTACACCGCGGTCAAGCTCGCGACCCAGGGGGAGTCCGGCGAGGAGGACTACGAGGAGAACCCGCTGCTCAAGTGGGTCGAGCACCGCTTCCCGGCGACCCAGGAGTGGCACGGCGTCAAGCTGATCGCCAGGGTGGACGGCAAGCGGCTGCTCACGCCCATGTTCATCGTGATCCTCGCGCTGGGCACGACCGACCTCCTCTTCGCCCTCGACTCGATCCCGGCGATCTACGGGCTCACCAAGGAGCCCTACCTCGTGTTCACCGCCAACGTCTTCGCCCTGATGGGGCTCCGGCAGCTCTATTTCCTGATCGGCGGCCTGCTGAAGCGACTGGTCTACCTCAGCCTGGGGCTCTCGGTCGTGCTCGGGTTCATCGGCGTCAAGCTGGTGATGGAGGCGCTGCACGAGAACGAGCTGCCCTTCATCAACGGCGGTGAGCACATCGAAGGCATCCCGGAGATCCCGATCTGGCTGTCCCTCCTGGTCATCCTGGCCACGCTGGCCGTGACCACCGTCGCCAGCCTCCTCAAGGTCCGCCGGGACGAGGACCGCGAGTCGGTCGCCCCCCCGCCGAGCGACCCCGGCTAGGCTTCCGGCTCCGTGGAGATCCAATGGACGGTTGCGCTCGCCGGGCTGCTCGTCGGCTTCGTGGTGGGCCTGACCGGCATGGGCGGCGGTGCGCTGATGACGCCCATGATGATCCTGCTGTTCGGGGTGCAGCCGCTGGCCGCCGTCTCCAGCGACCTCGTCGCGTCCATGGTGATGAAGCCCGTCGGGGGCGCGGTGCATGCCCGGCGCGGGACCGTCCACCGCGGGCTGGTGCTGTGGATGGTCATCGGGTCGGTCCCCTCCGCCTTCGCGGGCGTCCTGCTGCTGCGATGGCTCGGAAACGAGGAGAGCACCGAGGCCGTGGTGAAGGCCAGCTTGGGCGTGGCGCTCCTGGTCGCGTCCGGCGCGATGGTGGCCAAGGCGATGATCGATTTGCGGGCGAAGCAGCGCGCGCTGGCGGCGGGAACCGCTGACGAGGCCGGTGCCGACGCCGGTACGACGGTGCGGGTCCGCCGCGTGCCGACGCTGGCCGTCGGCGTCCTCGGGGGTCTGGTCGTGGGCATGACCTCGGTCGGCTCCGGATCGCTGATGATCGTGGCCCTGCTGCTGCTCTACCCGGGCCTGCGGGCCGGCCAGCTGGTCGGCACCGACCTCGTGCAGGCCGTGCCGTTGGTCGCCTCGGCGTCCCTCGGCCACCTCCTCTTCGGCGACTTCCAGCTCGGTCTCACGGCGTCGTTGCTGATCGGCGCCCTGCCTGGCGTCTACATCGGGGCCCGGGTCTCCAGCCAGGCCCCCGGCGGTGTCGTCCGGCGTGCCCTGGTCGTGGTGCTGCTCGCCTCCGGGCTGAAGCTGCTCGACGCCCCCAACGGCACCTTCGTCGCGGTCTTCGTCGGCCTGGCCCTGCTCGGTCCGCTGCTGTGGGCCTCGGTGTTCCTGTCGGCCCACAGGAGCCGGCGCGCCCACCTCAAGGCCAGCGGCCTGCAGCTGGTGCGGGCCGCGGTGACCGGCCGGGGTGCGCGACGGCTCGGAGAGTCGGTGCTGTCCGGGGCCGACCGCGCGGGATCGACCGGAGAGCCGACCGGTGAGCCGACCGGACGGCCGGGCGGCGGTCGACCGGACGGCTGATGAAACCGCACCGCCGGAGGGCTAGCGTCCTGTGCACGGGATCTCGGGGGGTCAACGATCTCGGTTCCGCCCGGCCGGTGGGGGGCACTGCAAGCCCGGCGGGGCCGAGATCGGCGCCCGTGGGCAGCGCTCACGGGCGCCCACCCCTGAGCCGACCCCCGCGGCTCACCAGCCGCGCGCGCGCCACTCCGGCAGGCTCGCCCGCTCCGCCCCGAGGGTGCTGTCGTCGCCGTGGCCGGGGTAGAACCAGGTGGAGTCCGGCAGCCGGCCGAACAGCTTGGTCTCGACGTCGTCGATCAGGGTGCCGAACGTGTCGGGGCCTGAGGTCTTGCCCACGCCGCCCGGGAACAGGCAGTCCCCGGTGAACAGGTGCGGGTGACCGGCCGGGTCCTCGTAGAGCAGCGCGACCGATCCGGGCGTGTGCCCGACCAGGTGGATCACTGACAGCGTGACGTCCCCGACCCGCACCGTGTCGCCGTCCGCGAGGGTCTCGTCGGTGGCGACCGGGATGCCTGAGGCGTCCTCCCGGCCGGCCGCTGTCCGCGCACCGGTCGCGGACACGACGGCCCCCAGTGCCTGCCAGTGGTCGCGGTGCCGGTGCGTCGTCACCACCGTGGTGAGGGGCCGGCCGCCGAGCAGCGTCAGCAGGGTCGACGCGTCGTTGGCCGCGTCGACGAGACACAGCTCGCCGGTGGCGCGGCACTCGAGCAGGTAGGCGTTGTTGTCGACCGGGCCCACGGACACCTTGCTGATCCGCAACGCGTCCAGGTCTCGCACCGCGGTCTCGCCGCCCGGGTCCACGTGGCCGGTGTAGGTCATCTGCGTCTCAGCTCTCCTCGATCGTCACGACCACGGCGGCGCGGGCGGCACCGCGCCGCCGGAGTCCAGGGTCAGCCGCTCGCCCCGCGCCCGTCCGGTGAGCCACGCGAGCAGCTCGTGACTCGGGCCGGACAGCGCCGGGCCGTCCTCGGCGACCTGCCAGCGGCCACCGGTGTCAGTGGCCTCGAGCCGGCCGACCGGGGTGTCCCTCCCGTCGCGGAACAGCGGCGCGAGCCGGTCCAGCGTCTCGGTGACGAAGCCCGGGGGCCAGTCCGCCTGGGTGTAGGCCGAGGCCAGGTCGACGTGGTGGATCTCCACCTCGCGGGTCCGGATCATCGGCAGGTCGCGCCCCGGCAGCGGCATCCCCGACCCGAGGCGCAGCTCGCGGTCGAGCCCCTCCGGCGGGAAGTCCACGAACGCACCGAGCAGGCGCTCCGCCGAGTCGGCCACGTCGAGCCGGAGGTCTCCGATCTGCCGGGCGGACCCGGCCTCGATGTCCGCGTCCCGGCGCTCCCGCCCCCCGGCGTACATCGGTGTCTCCTCGCCCGTCCGCGCCCAGTGCACCAGGTTGACCAGGCCGTCGGCGTTGCGCGCGACGTGGGTCAGGACGTGGGCGCGGGTCCAGCCGGGCAGCAGCGACGGCTCCCGCACCGCCGCGTCGTCCAGCGCGTCGACGGTCTCCAGCAGCCGGTCCACGGACCGGGCCATGGCGTCCAGGGCCGCGCCGAAGGCGGTGGGGTGGGACGCGGTCATGGGCCCGACCCTAACGGCACCGGCAGCGTGGCAGGACCTGTCGGGGCCCCCACCTAACATGGGACGAGCATCCTGCCGACAAGGCCCGACCCCCGACAACCCCGAGGACGTCACACACGTGGACCGACTGATCGTCCGAGGCGCGCGCGAGCACAACCTCAAGGACGTCTCGCTCGACCTGCCCCGCGACGCCATGATCGTCTTCACCGGGCTGTCCGGGTCGGGCAAGTCCAGCCTGGCCTTCGACACCATCTTTGCTGAGGGCCAGCGGCGCTATGTCGAGTCGCTGTCGGCCTACGCCCGCCAGTTCCTCGGCCAGATGGACAAGCCCGACGTCGACTTCATCGAGGGGCTGTCCCCGGCGGTGTCGA
>JBOGDY010000238.1:0-4330 GCA_050742955.1 Actinomycetes bacterium
CGTGCAGCCAGGCACCCACGGCGCCCGCGTCGTAGGGATCGAGGCCGCCGGCCAGCAGGGCACCGCACAGGCCCGCCAGCACGTCCCCCGAGCCGGCCGTGGCCAGCGCGGCCGAGCCGGTGGGGTTGACCCGGACCCGTGCGTCGGGACCGGCCACCACCGTGGTCGAGCCCTTCAGGAGCACGACCGCGCCCAGCTCCGCGGCCGCGCGGCGGGCATGCTCGAGACGCCGTGCCTCGACGTCGGCGCGGTCGACGTCGAGCAGCCGGGCCAGCTCGCCTGCGTGCGGGGTGAGCAGTGACGGCACGCGCAGACGTGGACCGTCCCGCAGCACCGCGAGGGCGTCGGCGTCGACGACCAGCGGGACCCCGGCGTCCGCCGCCGCGGCCAGCCGCCCGGCCGCATCGCCACCCCCGCCCGACCCGACGGTCCAGGCCTGCACGCGGCCCTCCCCCACGACGACCTCCGGCCAGCGGGCGCGCACCAGCGCCGTGGGTGCGTCGGCGCCCACGTAGCGGACCATCCCCGCGCCGCCACGCAGCGCGCCGCCGGCGCACAGGACGGCGGCACCGGTGTACTCGTCCGATCCGGCGGCCACGCCGACGACGCCCCGGCGGTACTTGTCCGACTCGCGGCCCGCCCGCGGCAACAGCCGGGTCACGTCCTGGGCCTGCAGCGCCTCGACCGGCGCATCGCCCGGCAGGTCCAGCCCGATGTCGACGAGCTCGACGACGCCGGCGTGCCCCGCGCCGGGATCGACGAGCAGGCCGGGCTTGTAGGTGCCGAAGGTCACCGTCACGTCCGCCCGCACCGCCGGACCGGGGACCTGGCCGGTGTCAGCGTCGACGCCGCTGGGCACGTCGACGGCCACGACCGGCGCGTCGGTCGCCAGGTCGGCCACGACCGCGGCCGCGCGGCCGCGCAGCCCGCCGCGACCACCGATGCCGGTGATCCCGTCCACGACCAGCTCGGCCTCCCGGGCCACGTGGTCGTGGACGACCCGGCCCCCGGCACGGACCAGAGCGGCGAGCCCTGCCTCGTGGTGACGGTCGCCCAGCAGCAGGGCGTCGACCCGCGCGCCTCGGCCCGCGAGCCGGGCGCCGGCGAACAGTGCGTCACCCCCGTTGTCGCCGCTGCCGACGAGCAGGACCACGCGCGTCCCGTACACGCGGCCACCGAGAACGCGCACGCACACCCGGGCCAGCCCGGCCGCGGCGCGCTGCATGAGGGCGCCGTCGGGCAGCCGGTCCATCAGGCGCTGCTCCGCATGGCGGACCTGCGCAACGTCGTACGCCTGCCGCACGAGCCTCAGCCCTCCCCCTCCACCACGACCACCGCCGATGCGATGCCCGCATCGTGGCTCATCGACAGGTGGCTGTGCCGCGCGCCCAGCTCAGCGGCGCGCGCCGCCACCGTGCCGTGCATGGTCAGGTGCGGCCGGCCGTCCTCTCCACGGTGTACCTCGGCGTCGCGCCAGTGCAGCCCCACCGGCGCGCCGAGCGCCTTGGCCAGCGCCTCCTTGGCGGCGAACCGCGCGGCCAGGGATGCGGTCGGGAGCGCGCGCTCGGCGTCGGTGAACAGCCGTGCGGACAGCCGGGGCGTCCGCGCGAGCGTCTGCGCGAAGCGCTCCACGTCGACGACGTCGATGCCGACACCGATGATCACGGGCAACAGCCTGACACGGACGGCTCACTGCTGACAGCCTGACCCGTCGTGACCATCCTGCATGGCGAGAGCGTGACGCTGCGACCTGTCGCCCCCGAGGACACCGCCGTGCTGCGGGAAATACTCGAGACGCCGAAGGTGGCGAGATGGTGGGGTCCTCCCGAGCACGACGCCTGGCCGTTCGAGCCCGATCACGACGGGCATCGCTTCGCAGTCGTGCACGACGGGGACGTCGTCGGCCTCGCGCAGTACGGCGAGGAGACGACGCCTGCCTACCGGCACGCCGACATCGACCTGTTCCTCGACCCGCGGGTGCACGGCCACGGGCTGGGGGCCGACACCGTGCGCGCGCTGGCCCGCCACCTGTTCGAGGACCTCGACCACCACCGCGTCGTCATCGACCCGGCGACCGCCAACGCCGCAGCGGTCCGGTGCTACGAGAAGGTCGGCTTCCGCCGGGTCGGGGTCATGCGGCGCTACGAGCTCAACCACGACTCCGGCACGTGGCGTGACGGCCTGCTCATGGACCTGCTCCCAGAGGACCTCACCTGACGCAGCCGTGTCAGACGTCGATGCGCCCCCATGGGCCCCAGATGGCGATGGAGATGCCCTGGCTCGCCTGGATGTTGACGAACAGGGTGCTGCCGTCAGGGCTGAACGTCGAGCCGGCGAACTCGTCATTGAGCTGGGCCGCGATCTTGTTCTGCGCGATGTCGAACAGCTGGCCCTGGCGGGTGAGGCCGCGCAGGAAGTTGAAGTTCCCGCCGTCCTCGCAGACGACCAGGGTCCCCCGGGGGCTGGTGGTGACGTTGTCCGGGAAGTCGAGCACCTCCCGGTTGGGCGACTCGAACAGCATGTGCAGCGTCTCGCTCCTGGTGTCGAATGCCCAGATCTGCCCGAACCCCTTGCCGAACCCTCCGCTGGTGTCCGGCTGGGTGGGCGCGTCGACGACACCACCCTGGGTCGAGGTGAAGTAGATCCAGCCACGGTCGGACACGGTGCCCTCGAGGCGGGAGAACTTCGCGGCCCCCTTGGCCAGCCCTTGCCGGCTCACGAACTGGATCGCCTCGTCGTTCGTCTTGGTCGGCGGCGACCCGGCGGCCGGTCGGCCGAAGTCGAACGATGGCTGGTCGATCTCCACCCACTCGACGTCGTAGCTGGTGCCGTCGGCCTGGTGCCGGGCCAGGTCCGCATTGGCGACGCCCTTGACCTTGAGCATGTAGAGTCGGCCACCGTCGACCAGCCCCCCGGCGCGCTCCGGATCCGCCGGCGGGACGTACTTGTAGAAGCCCGAAGGAAAGGCGAAGTTGTCCTCGCTCAGGTAGAGCGCGCCGCTCCTGCGGTCCCAGGCGACCGACTCGTGGGGGAAGCGACCGGCATGGGTGATCGGTTCGGCGGTGGCGCCGCCGCCGGCGGGCACCTCGAAGATGAAGCCGTGAGTCTTCTGTAGGCGGGCGTTCTGGATGTAGGTGAAGGGACCGGGGTCAGTGCCCCCCGGCGGTGTCCGGGTGAAGTCGTCGCCGATGTCGTAGCCGTTGACCGTCTCCTCGCAGGTCACCCACGAGCCCCAGGGCATCTTCCCGCCGGAGCAGTTCATCTGCGTCCCACCCAGGCTCGCGTAGGAGAACTGGGGGAGCCCGTCGAGCGTGACGTGCACGGTGGACGTGCCACCGAGCGCACTCGTGTCGTAGACGGGCGAGCCCGCCGCGCCGAACGCGCCACCGACCTGCGACCCGTTCTCCTCGTGGTTGCGAACGAGGGTGACGAGGTCGTCGCCGGGGCCCGCGAACGCGGCCATGCCGTCGTGCCGGCCGGGGAGCAGGGACCCGTCGTCGAGGATCAGCTGGCTGGGCACGTTGCGGCGGCTCGGCTGGAACGAGCGGTACTTGAAACCCCGGGGCAGAGCCAGCCGCACCTGGCCGTCGCGCAGGTCGGGGACGTCCATCAGCGCGTTCTGGTCGTCCCGGCCTGCCCCGGCCACCGCGGGGCCGGCGAGAAAGCCGGCGAGCGGCCCACCGGCCACGGCTCCGCCAGCGGCCACGGCGGCGCTGCGCTTGATGAAGGAACGGCGGTCGAGGTCGGTCACGAGAGCCCCCTTGGCTGGACATTTCGCCGAGTCCCCGCACCATAGCCGCGGCTGCCGCCAGGCGTAACCCCCATCTGCACGAACGTCCCTCGAGTGTCACATCGCCTTCACCAAGGGTCGGGGTGATGGACCCCTACTCCACGGTCACGCTCTTGGCGAGGTTCCGCGGCTGGTCCACGTCGTGCCCCTTGGCCGCGGCCATCTCGCAGGCGAACACCTGCAGCGGGACGGTCGACACCAGCGGCTGCAGCAGGGTGGGGGTCTCCGGGATGCGGATGAGGTGGTCAGCGTAGGGCTCGACGGCATCGTCACCGTCCTCCGCGATCACGATGGTGCGCGCCCCGCGGGCCCGGACCTCCTGGATGTTGGACACGATCTTGTCGTGCAGGAGCCCCCGGCCGCCGGGCGAGGGCACGACGGCGATCACCGGGACACCCTCCTCGATGAGGGCGATCGGGCCGTGCTTGAGCTCGCCGGCGGCGAAGCCTTCCGCGTGCATGTAGGCGAGCTCCTTGAGCTTGAGCGCACCCTCGAGCGCCGTGGGATAGCCGACGTGGCGCCCCAGGAACAGCACCGAGG
>JBOGDY010000239.1:0-4330 GCA_050742955.1 Actinomycetes bacterium
GGCAGCCGGCGTCGTGCTCGCCGGGGGACGCTCGTCTCGGATGGGAACCCCCAAGGCCGCGCTGGAGTGGCACGGCTCGACCCTGCTGCGCCGGGTGACCGGCCTGGTCGCCCGTGGTGTGGACGGCGGCCCGGTGCTCGTCGTCCGGGCACCGGGCCAGTCCCTGCCGCCGCTGCCCGCGTCGGTCGAGGTCCTCGACGACCCCCGCGAGGGGATGGGCCCGCTGCAGGGCATCGCGGTGGCGCTGCGCGCGCTCACCGACCGGGTGGATGCCGCCTTCGTGTGCTCCACCGACCTGCCGTTCCTGCACGACGCGTTCGTCCGCCGGTTGGTGCGCGCGATGGACGATGGCACCGACGTGGTGCTGCCGGTCGCCCGCGGCTACCCGCAGCCGTTGGCCGCGCTCTACCGCACCCGTCTCGCCGGTCGGGTGGAGGCCCTCGTGGCGGCGGAGCGGCTGCGGCCCGCGTTCCTCTTCGACGAATGCGTGACGCTGCGGCTCGACGACGCCGCGCTCCTCGACGACACCGAGCTGGCTCGCCGCGACCCCGGGCTGGACTCGGTGGTGAACATCAACGAGCCGGCCGATTACCGGGATGCCAGGTCGCGGCCGGCGCCCGAAGTCACGGTGGAGCGGTTCGGGGTGCTGGCGTCGGGCGGGCACCGGGGAGGGCGGCAGGTGCGGGCGGCGACCGTAGCCGGCGCGGCGGCGTCGGTCGGGCTTGCCCCGCCGGGGGAGGACCGGCACGTCCTGGCAGCGGTCAACGGCGAGCAGACGACCCGGGACGACGACACACCTCTCGCGGCCGGTGACACCGTCGCCTTCCTGTCGGCGGACGCCGGCGGGTGAGCCGCGGGACGACCGCCGGGCAGCGACCGGTCGAGATGCCTGCAAGGTGTACGAAACGGCCGACGGGGTAACTCCGGCGTTACGTACGTCACACGGAGGTGGGTTCGCCCATGACGTCATCGTTCCTCGCGCGGGAGAGCACCGTCGCCGGACCGGGCTTCCACCGGTGGCTGTTCCCACCGGCGGCCCTGGCCGTGCACCTCTCGATCGGCCAGGTCTACGCCTTCAGCGTCTTCAAGGACCCGCTGGTCGAGCACTTCGACTCCAGCCTCACCGCCATCGGCATCATCTTCAGCATCGCGATCGTGATGCTCGGGCTGTCCGCCGCGGTGCTCGGCACCTGGGTGGAGCGCAGCGGGCCCCGCAAGGCCATGCTGGCCGCGGCGCTGTGCTGGGCCAGCGGCTTCTTCATTGGGGCGCTCGGGGTCGCGGCCGACCAGCTGTGGCTGGTCTACCTCGGCTACGGGTTCATCGGCGGCATCGGTCTCGGCATCGGCTACATCTCGCCGGTGTCGACGCTGATCAAGTGGTTCCCCGACAGGCCGGGGCTGGCCACAGGCCTGGCGATCATGGGCTTCGGGGGTGGCGCGCTGATCGCGTCACCGCTGTCCTCCCGGCTGCTGGAGACGTTCGGAGGCACGGGTGGTGACGGCATCGTCGAGAGCTTCCTCGTCTTGGGTGTCGTCTACCTCGTCGCCATGACGCTGGGTGCGTTCACGGCCCGCGTTCCCGCGGCCGACTGGACCCCGCCCGGCTACAACCCGCCGACCGAGTCCAGTGGCATGCGCACCGCGGCCCACGTCACCGCAGCCAACGCGATCAGGACCCGCTCCTTCTGGCTGCTCTGGGTGGTGCTGTTCTGCAACGTCACCGCCGGCATCGGCATCCTCGAGCAGGCGGCGCCGATGATCCAGGACTTCTTCTCCGACGTCGACGCCGCACAGGCCGCCGGCTACGTCGGCCTCCTGTCACTGGCCAACATGGCCGGCCGGTTCATCTGGTCGTCCACCTCCGACGTGATCGGCCGCAAGCCCATCTACGTGGGCTACCTCGGCATCGGCGCGGTGCTCTACTTCGTGGTCGCCTCTGCGGGCACCTCGTCGGTCGCTCTGTTCGTGGCCGTCACCGTGGTCATCCTCAGCTTCTACGGCGGCGGCTTCGCGACCGTCCCCGCCTACCTCAAGGACCTCTTCGGTGGCCTCCAGGTGGGCGCGGTCCACGGCCGGCTGCTGACCGCCTGGTCGGCGGCGGGCGTCGCGGGACCGCTGATCGTCAACGCCATCGCGGACAACCGGCTTGCCGCCGGGGCGGAGGGCGCCGACCTCTACACGCTGTCCCTCTACATCATGGTCGGCGTCATGGTCGTCGGCCTGCTCGCCAACCTGGCGATCCGTCCGGTCCACAAGCGTTTCCACGAGCCAGCCGACGAGCCGCGCGACGTCGACCTGCGGGCCGCGCACCAGGGAGCCAGCCGATGAGCACCCACGACAGGTCCACCGTCGGAGCTCACGACCGGGCCGCGGTGCCGCTTGCGATCCTCCTGTGGGTGCTGGTGACCGTTGCCCTGGCCTACGGCGTGATCTCGACAGCCTCCAAGGTCGTCGACCTTTTCGCCTGAGCCGGCGGGGCTACCGGCGCCCGCGGCGATTAGGATCGAGTCATGGCCACCGCGGTCGAGGAGATACCGGCCACCCGGGTCCCGGGCGGCTACTTCGGCCGGGCCCTGGTCGTCGACGTCACCTCCGGGCGAAGCCGGCTGCTCCCGCTGCCGGAGCAGGTCCTGCGCGACCACATCGGCGGGGCCGGTCTCGGGGTGTGGCTGATGCACCAGCTCGCGCCCGTGGGTGCTGACCCGCTCGGTCCAGACGCACCGCTCGCGTTCGTCTTCTCACCGCTGGTGGGCACGCCTCTGACGACGAGCGCCAAGTTCGCCGTGGTCGCCAAGTCGCCGCTCACTGGCCTGCTCACTGACGCGCTGGCCTCCAGCCACTTCGCCATCTCCGGCAAGCTCACCGGTCACGACGCGATCGTGCTGCGCGGCGCGTGCGCTCGCCCGTCCGTGCTGCTCGTCGACGGTGACGGTGCCCGGCTCGTCGACGCCGGGGACACGCGTGGCAGGTCCGCCGCCGACACCGAGAAGCTGCTGCGCGAACGGCTCGGGCGAGGCTGGCGGGTCGCGGCGATCGGGCCCGCCGGCGAGCGCCGAGTGCGCTACGCCACCGTGTCGCACGACGGCCGGCACGCCGGCCGGGGCGGTCTCGGCGCGGTGCTGGGCGCGAAGAACGTCAAGGCCGTCGCGGTCCGTGCGGCGACCAAGGTCGCACCCGCCGACCCGGTGGCGGTGCTGGCCGCGGCCAAGTCGCTGCGGCAGCGTTCCCTAGGCCGGGCCACCGCGAAGTACCGCGAGCTCGGCACCCTGGCCAACCTGTTGGCCTTCAACGCGATCAACACGCTGCCCACGCGCAACTTCTCCGCGGCCACGTTCGAGGGTGCCGACCGGCTGGCCGCCGAGGACCTCGACGGGATGCGCAAGGTGGCCCGTAACAGCTGCGCCTCCTGCACGATCGGCTGCGAGCACATCTATGCGACGCGCGGCGGCGGGCAGATGCGCGTGGAGTACGAGAACGTCTTCGCGCTCGGTCCGATGTGCGGCGTGTCCGACCCCGACGACGTGCTCTCGGCCAGTGCCAAGTGCGACGAGCTGGGCATCGACACGATCTCGGCCGGCGGCACGATCGCGTGGGCCATGGAGTGCGCCGAGCGCGGGCTGATCGACGCGCCGTGGCTGCGGTTCGGCGACGGCGCGGCGCTGCTGCGCGCCCTCGACGAGATCGCCACCGGGACCGGACTCGGGCCGCTGCTGGCCGAAGGCTCCCGTCGGGCCGCGGAGGAGGTCGGCCAGGGGTCGGCGGACTTCGCGCCGCACGTCAAGGGCCTCGAGCTGCCCGGCTACGAGCCGAGGACCCTGCACGCCATGGCTCTGGGGCTGGCGGTCAACGCCCGTGGTGCCGACCACAACCGGTCCGGCGCCTACGAGGCCGACCTGTCCGGAGACCTGGACCGGTTCGCCGGTGGAGACGCGCATGTCCTGGCCGCGGTGGAGACCGAGGACCGTGCCGCGGTGATGGACTCGCTGATCCTGTGCAAGTTCCTCCGCGGCGTGTTCGACGAGCCGTTCCGCGAGTGGGCCGGTCTGCTCGGCGCGGTGACCGGCTGGGACGTCGATGGTGACGAGCTGCGTGCGACGGCGCGGCGGATCGTGCTCGCGAAGCGAGCGTTCAACCTCCGTGAGGGCTGGACGCCGGGCGACGACTGGCTGCCGGCCCGGTTGCTGGACGAGCCCGCCGACCTCGGTGGTGGCCGGGTCGCGCGACTGACCGCCGAGCGGCTGCGCGCGATGATCGACCGGTACTACGTGGTCCGAGGCCTCGACCCGCAGGGCCGGCCTGCCGACCTGTCAGATCCTCAACCTGTCAGGAC
>JBOGDY010000240.1:0-4314 GCA_050742955.1 Actinomycetes bacterium
CGGGGTTGCGCAGGTCCACCCCGCCGCTGTCGGGCACGTGCCGGCGTACGGCGTCGTCGCGGCGGGCCCGGGCAGCAGCCGCCGCCACGTCATCCGCGGGCCGCTCGCCGGCATGAGCCGCGATCAGCCGTCCGGCGGTCGCGCGGTCCAGCGGCAGACCGACCATGGCCAGCTCCTCCGCGAGGAGCCCGGCGCCGGACTCCGACCAGGCGGTCAGCACCGGCAGCGACGGGGACAGCGGGGTGCGCCGCCGGTCCGGGAGGTCGGCCAGCCGGCCTTGCTGCCCGTCGTGCACGCGCAGCGCCAGCGCCGCCCACTCCCGCGCCTGCGACGGGGAGGCCGGACCGTCCTCGGCCCACTCGGGCCGCAGGTAGCCGTCGGGCCGGACCGGGTGCGCCGGGTCGCCCGCGCCCGCCGGGTCGCCGGCCCCCAGGTCCAGCTGGCCGTCGACCGGCACGCCGTCCGGCGCCAGCCGGTGGTGGACCGCCCACAGGTGGGCCGGGTCGTCGGCGCTCCCGCCGTAGGACAGCCGGTGCACAGCGGAGAGGTCCCAGCAGCCACCAAGGCTCACCCCGTCGGCAAGCAGCCGGGCAGCGGTGGAGCGGGCCGACCACCAGACCCAGCGCGGGGCGAGCTCGCGCGCGACCCGTCGTACGAGGTCCGAGGGGTCGCCCGCCACCGCCCACGAGCGGCGCGCCACCGCGAGCCCCACCCCGCCCCGCGCGACAGCCAGCGCCACTGGTGTGCCGCTCGCGAAGCCAGCATCACGGAGGGCGTGGACGGTGTCGCGGGGGTCGAGGCAGTTGCCGGGCACGGTGTGCATCCTGCCGCGCCGCAGGTGGTTGCGCGCGCAGCCGCGGAGCAAGACCCGTGGACGGCGATCCCACAGCGAGGTGCGCTCCGTTATGGTGCCATCGCCTCCGATGTCCGCACTGCACCCGACGGGAAGCACCATGCTCGACACACCCGACGACATCGACCCCGCGGTCGCCGAGATGGTCGTCCACATCCGTGACCGCTTCGGTCTGCGCGGGCTGCGCGCGGCCGCCCGCATGATCGACGGCGAGATCCGCGTGGCCGAGGACGCCCTGCGCGAGCTGACGCCGGAGTAGCCGGGAGTGGGGTGGGGTTTGCTGCCTGCAGCGCCGGGCACCCCCCACCTAGGACCCGCCGGAACGGGGACGCCAGATCACGGGGAACCCGGCGGGTTCTGACGTAACCGGACACCCGGCCGACGGCTGCACGGGGGCCGTCGGGTGGCGTGGCGGGTCACTGATCGGGCTCGCGACGGCGGAGGCGCTTGGTCTCACCGCGCCGCTTCTTCTCCGCGATGCGTCGGTCCCTCGCCGCCCTGGACGGGCGCGTCGGTCGGCGCTGCTGCGGGGGAGGAGCGATCGCGTTCCTCACGATGGCGACGAGGCGGGCCTCTGCCGCCGTTCGGTTCCGGAGCTGGGAGCGGTGCTCCGACGCCGCGACCGTGAGCACCCCATCGACGAGTCGGGTGGCGAGGCGCTCCGTCGCCCGTTCCCGCTGCACCGGGGACAGCGCCGAGGAAGCCGTCAGATCCCAGGACAGCTCGACTCGCGAGTCCGACGTGTTGACCGACTGCCCGCCCGGACCGCCCGACCGGGAGAACCGCCAGCGCAGCTCCGACCCCGGGATCACGAGGGAGCCGCGCACGGGCAGGTCGCTGGACACGGGGCCAGCATGCCCCGATGTGGCGGCCGCACCGCAGGGCGGGTTCCTCGCCGGCCCTGCCCCGCCTTCACGCACGCGGGCGAACGTTTGCCGCGCGCGTCCCTTGGGCACCTACCTTCCACCGGTCGCGCGCCGCGCGACAACCTTCGACGGCCGCCGAGTCCTGCCCGCCGTCCGGGGGGTGGATCGATCCGACGCCGAGGGCAGGAGTGGGGGACCCACCGCGGGCGCCTGGCCACACCGACGGCGTCCTAGGGGTCAAGTCGCACCCCCGCGACCAGGCATCTCTCTCGCCTGAACCCGACAGCTCACCCCGCAGGCGGCGAGAGGGACCCACCATGGCGCAGCGCGCCCGCGGGCGTCACCGCAGACCCGTCAACCGCACCCGCACCATCGGCCTGACCACCGCACCGCTCGTGGCGGCCATCCCGATGGTCACCGCCTCCCCGGCCCGGGCCGCGACGACCGACACGTGGGAGCGGCTCGCCCGGTGTGAGAGCAGCGGCCGGTGGCACATCAACACCGGCAACGGCTACTACGGCGGCCTCCAGTTCCACACCCCCACATGGCGCGGCTACGGCGGCGGCAGGTTCGCCTCCCGCGCCGACCTGGCCACCAAGCGCGAGCAGATCACTGTCGCCGAGCGGCTGCTCGATCACCGGGGCTGGGCGCCGTGGCCGGCCTGCCGCGCGAAGCTGGGGCTGGACGCCGGGGACCGGCGGGGCACCCCCGACCACCTCCTCTCGGGCCGGGCGGGCGAGCGGCGGGCGGACGCCCGGGCCTCGCGCGGCAAGCACCGCAAGGGCCTCGGCACCAAGATCTACGTCGTACGACGTGGTGACACGCTGTCGGCGATCGCCAACCGCAAGAACATCCCCGGCGGCTGGCGGAGTCTCTACCGCATCAACCGGTCGACGATCGGTGGCAACCCGGGGATGATCAGGCCCGGTCAGCGACTCTCGCTGCGCTAGGCCGGCGGCGCGTCCGGACCCGCACGGCGCGTTCGGCGTCAGCGCACGGAGAAACCGGAGAGTCCCTCCGGCTCCTCGTCGCGCACGTCGACCGCGTCGACCGTCGCCCCCGCCGGGCCACGGCGGGACCAGTCGACGAGACGAGCCACGGCCTCGGCATCCCCTTCGAAGACCGCCTCGACGCTGCCGTCGGGGAGGTTGCGGACCCAGCCGTGCGCCCCCGCCCGGCGTGCCTCGCGGCGGCAGGTGTCCCGGAAGAAGACGCCCTGCACCTGACCGGTCACCAGTACCCGCCTGCGGACCATATGCCGCTCCTCACGCCCGTCCAGGGGCCAGTGCCTCCAGGACGTCGCGGGCCCGGCGCATCGAGGCCTCGGGGTCGGCGTCTGGGGTCCCGATCTCCCGGTCGTAGTTGAGGTCGACGAACAGCTCGGTCACACCCTGGCCGGCGACCGCCTCGAGGTCGGCCCGGACGTCGTCCAGCGTGCCGGTCAGGGGCCGCCGGTCCGCCGGTGTCTCGTCGCGGATCCGGACCACGCCGCGGGAGACGAACCGGAGGGCCGAGGGGTCCCGTCCGGCCTCCCGGGCCGCGTCCTTCACGGTGGCGATCGCCGCGCCGACCGACGAGAGGTCCTGCCCGCTGCTGCTGACCCAGCCGTCGGCGAGCCGTCCCGCCCGGCGCAGCGCGGCGTCGACCGCGCCGCCGAGCAGGACGGGCGGGTGCGGCTGCTGCACCGGCGCGGGCTCCACGTAGCACGGGGGCACGTCGTGGAACTCGCCCCGGTGGCTGACCACCCCGCCGCGCCAGAGGTCGAGCAGGCACGTGACGAACTCCTCGGCGCGGGCGCCGCGACGCTCGAAGGGCGCCCCGGCCGCGGCGTACTCCTCCTTGGCCCAGCCGAGCCCCAGCCCGAGGTCCAGCCGCCCACCGGACACCACATCCAGCGTGGCCGCCTGCTTGGCCAGCAGCAGCGGGGAGAACCAGGGCATGTTCAGCACCGCCACGCCCAGCCGGAGCCGGGTGGTGTGGCCGGCCAGGAAGGCCAGCGTCACCAGCGGGTCGGTCACGCTGCGGTAGGCCGGCGCCCAGCGCGCGGAGCGGTCACCGGCCGGGAACAGCAGGCGTTGGAACGTCCACAGCGACGCGTAGCCCAGCTCCTCGGCCCGCTGGGCCACCTCGACCTGGTTGGCGGGGGTCGCCCACGAGCCCGACACCGGGGCCGCGAAACCCAGCTGCACGGGCGTCCTCCTTCCGGCCCGGCCGACGCTACCTCAGGCGCCGGAGGCGGTCGGGCAGGGCGCCTAAGGCGTCTTAGCCGGCGGGTGCGCCGCCCCCGCCGTCACAGATCCGCAGTCCTCCCGATGTGAGGACCCCCACCTCACGACGACTCTCGACGTGTCAGACACCGAGAGGAAGTTGAACCGAGATGATCCAGGACGTTGCAGCAGAGATCGGCCGGGCCCACATCGAGGACCTGCGCCGCGAGGCGGCCGAGTACCGCCTGGCACGGTCCGCGCGGGTCGCGCGAAAGGCGCGGGCCCCCCACCAGCACCGGACGCACTACGCGTCCCGCGTCTTCTGGCAGGTCCGCCGCACGCTGGGCGCCCGTCCGTAGCCGGCTCAGTAGTCGTGGAAGCAGGGACC
>JBOGDY010000241.1:0-4297 GCA_050742955.1 Actinomycetes bacterium
TCACCGACCACGACGGGTGGGACCTGCACATCCACTACTACGCGCCGGATGCCCGGCTGGCCGAGCACCTGGCGGCCGACTGCGGCATGGCGCTGGCGTTCGTGATCGCGGCCGGTGAATGGCAGCGACTGGCCACCTGCGCCGCGCCGGACTGCGAGCGGGTCCTGGTCGACCTGTCCCGCAACAGGTCGCGGCGCTACTGCGACAGCCGCACCTGCGGCAACCGCCTGCACGTCGCCGCCTACCGCGCCCGCCAGAAGACCGGCTGACCCCTCCCCCGGCGGAAATGATCACGGTGCCGTGATCATTTGACCCTGACTGTGGCCAATTGGCCGTAGTCAGGGTCGGTTGATCACGGTCGCGTGATCATTTCGGCGAGGTCAGGGCTGCCAGGGCGGGGGGTGGGTGCCGTCGAGCATCGGGATGCGGATCCCTACGTCGCGGGCGGTGCGCTCGGCGATCTCGTAGCCGGCGTCGGCATGGCGCAGCACGCCCGTACCCGGGTCGTTGGTGAGCACCCGGGTGAGAGCGTCGTACGACGAGTCGGTGCCGTCCGCGACCACCACCACCCCGGCGTGGATCGACTTGCCGATGCCCACCCCACCCCCGTGGTGCACGGACACCCAGGAGGCACCCGAGGCGGTGTTGAGCAGCGCGTTGAGGACCGGCCAGTCGGCCACCGCGTCGCTGCCGTCGCGCATCCCCTCGGTCTCGCGCTCGGGCGAGGCGACCGACCCGGCGTCGAGGTGGTCGCGCCCGATGACCACGGGGGCGGCCACGGCACCCGACCGGACCAGCTCGTTGAAGGCCTGGCCCGCCACGTGCCGCTCGCCGTACCCGAGCCAGCAGATCCGCGCCGGCAGACCCTGTCCCTTCACCTTCGCGGCCGCGAAGCGCACCCAGCGCTGCAGCTGGTCGTCGTCGGGGAACGCCCGGAGCACCGCCTCGTCCGTCGCGGCCAGGTCTGCCGGCGACCCGGACAGGCAGGCCCAGCGGAACGGTCCGGCCCCCCGGGCGAACAGCGGCCGGATGTAGGCCAGCACGAAGCCCGGGTAGGCGAACGCGTCGGCGAACCCCGCGTCCAACGCCTGGCCGCGCAAGCCGTTGCCGTAGTCGAACACGACCGCGCCGGCCCGCTGCAGGTCGACCATCGCCCGGCAGTGCTCGGCCATCGCGGCCCGGGACCGCTCGACGTAGTCCTGCGGCTTCGTGGTCCGCAGCTCGATCGCGTCCTCCAGCGTCAGCCCGTTGGGCACGTAGCCGTGCAGCTCGTCGTGGGCGGAGGTCTGGTCGGTCACCACGTCGGGCACCCAGCCCCGGCGTACGAGCTCGGGCAGCACGTCGGCGCAGTTGGCGACCACCGCCACCGACAGCGCCCGCCGCGCCGCCTTCGCGGCCTCGACCCGCGCCAGCCCGTCGTCGAGCGAGTCGGCGATCTCGTCGAGGTAGCCGTGCTCGAGCCGGCGCCGGGCCCGCCACGGGTCGACCTCGACGCAGAGCGCGGCGCCGCCGTTGCCGGTCACGGCCAGCGGCTGCGCGCCACCCATGCCGCCCAGCCCGCCGGTGAGCGTGACCGTGCCGGCGAGCGTCCCGCCGAAGTGCTGGTTCGCGACCTCGGCGAACGTCGCGTAGGTGCCCTGCAGGATCCCCTGGGTGCCGATGTAGATCCACGACCCGGCCGTCATCTGGCCGTACATCATCAGCCCCGCGTCCTCCAGCTCGCGGAAGTGCTCGGGGGTCGCCCACCGCGGCACCAGCAGCGAGTTGGCGATCAGGACCCGCGGCGCCAGCTGGTGGGTGCGCACCACCCCGACCGGCTTGCCCGACTGGACGAGCAGCGTGTCGTCGGGCGCCATCGTCCGCAGCGACGACACGATCGCGTCGAACGCCTCCCACGACCGGGCGGCTCGTCCGGACCCGCCGTAGACGACCAGGTCGTCGGGCCTCTCGGCGACCTCGGGGTCGAGGTTGTTGTGCAGCATCCGCAGCGCGGCCTCGGCGCCCCAGGACCGGGTGGACATCTCGGCTCCGCGCGGCGCGCGGACGGTGCGTGCTCCCTGCATGGCGAGCACCCTAGAGCGTCCGGCAGGCCGGGCGCCTCGTCGTCAGCGGACCCGCACCTCGCCAACCTCACCCTTCACGAAATGGATCTTGAGAGAGTCGAGGTCGCGCAGATCCGGCATGAAGCAGAGCACCGCGTAGTTGCCGCGGGGCAGCGTGTACCGCTGCACGTACTGGGTGCCGGGGCTGAGGACGCCCGTGCCCAGCGGCTCGGCGTAGAGGTCCATCGGCGGTTCCTCGTCGAGGACCGTGAGGTCCCCCTCGAACAGGCGCCTGAGGAACTTCTTCACGTCGGCCGCGGTCTTGCCCGGCGCGAGCCTCATCAGCACCAGCTGGTGCGGCTGGGTGCCGGTGCTGCGGACCAGGAACTTCCCGTGTCGGGGCAGGACGCGCGGCGCGGCTGTGATCTTCCCGTCACGGACCCGCAGAGTGCCGTCGAAGGCCGGCATCGCGGTCCGCCGCACCGACCCGTGCACCCGGACCTCGCGGATCCGCTGGCTGGTCTGGGTCAGCACCCAGTAGCGGCCGGTGTACAGCGTCTCCCAGAACACCGCTTTGTCGCCCCGCTCGGCGTTCACGCCACCGAAGAAGCGGATGTTGTCCAGCATGTGGCGCACCGCGCGCTTGGCGACCTGCCGGTTGCGGCTGTCGGAGCGGCGCGCGTCGGCGCGGAACTCGTCTTTCGTATAGCCCCGGTCCGGCTTGACCAGCTGCACGCCGTCGGCCCGGCCGACGGCCTTCACGACGAACCGGTACCGGGCGGAACGCAGGCTCGAGGGCATGTGCACCCGGCCGTGGTCGACCGTGACGAGCAGGCGGGCGGGGGCCGGAGCCGCCGCCGCGGAGGCCGCCGGGGCACCCATCAGGCCGACACCAAGCAGCACAGCGGTCGCGACCGCCGACGGACGAACAAGCGCGTTCACGCTTCCCCCGATCCCGAGCAGCCGGCCGGTCCGGCGGAGGAGCAGCATGGTGAATCGCCGGCCTCGCGCATGTGACATTCGGGGACATTCACCCGAACGGCCCCATCGGGGCACCTACGGGTCGATGTCGGCCGCGGCGCGCCGGGCGAACTCCGCCGCGACCCGGGTCGTCACCGGCCCGGGCGCGGCCGGCACGGCGTGGTCGTCCACGGCGTGCACGGGCTGCACGTCGCGGGTCGACGACGTGAGGAAGACCTCGTCGGCGGCCCACAACGCGTCCGTCCCCAGGTCGCGTTCGGTGGCGTCGCACCACTCGAGGACGAGCCCCCGCGTGACGCCGGCCAGGCACCCCGACGACAGCGGCGGCGTCACCAGCTCGCCACCCAGCACCAGGAAGACGTTGGAGCCGGTGCCCTCGCAGAGGTGGCCCGCGGTGTTGGCGAGGACGGCCTCGGCTGCCCCGCGCGCGTGCGCGTCGGCCAGCGCCACGACGTTCTCGGCGTACGACGTGGTCTTCAGCCCCGCCGTCGCGGAGCGCTCGTTGCGGGTCCACCCGACGGTCGCCACCGCGGCCGTCGGCGGCCACGTCTTCAACGGGGCGAGGGCGACCATCAGCGTGGGTTCGGCGTCGCCCCGGTCGGAGCCGAGCGGGGACACCCCGGCGGTCAGCGTGATGCGCAGCCGCAGCCCGGTGGAGACGTCGTTGGCGGCCAGCGTCTCCGCGACGGCCCGGCGCACCACGTCGAGGTCCGGGTCGGGCAGGCCCAGCCCGCGGGCCGAGAACGCCAGCCTCTCCAGGTGCCGGGTCATTGCGAACGGTGTCCCGCCGACCACCTTCAACGTCTCGAACACACCGTCGCCCACCGTGACGCCGTGGTCGAACGCGGAGACCGTCGCCTCCGCGTCGTCGACGACACTGCCGTTGACCCAGGTCCTCACGCGCTGCGTCCCTCGTTGCTCGACGTATTCGGCGTGCTCGACATGGCGGCCACCCCGAGCAGGCGACTGGCCTTCAGCTCGGTCTCCTCCCACTCGCGCCCCGGGTCGGACCCCCAGGTGATGCCCGCCCCGGTACCGAAGCACAGCCGGCCCGCGTCGAGCCAGAAGGTCCGGATCCCGACGGCGAGGCAACCGGTGCCGCGGTCGGCGTCCACCCAGCCGACCGCGCCGCAGTAGGGCCCGCGAGGCACCGGCTCCAGCTCGCCGATGATGCGCAGCGCGCTCGACTTCGGCGCGCCGCTGACCGAGCCCGGCGGGAAGGTCGCGGCCAGCAGGTCGGCCCAGCCCGCGCCGGGCCACAGCCGGGCCCGCAC
>JBOGDY010000242.1:0-4292 GCA_050742955.1 Actinomycetes bacterium
GGTTGGCCACCGGAGCCATCTCGGTGCCCGCCCCGGACTCGGCGACCTGGACGCCGCGGGTCGCGCTGGGCGCGTCACCGCCGCCTTCGTGCGCGCCGGCGGGCACCGCGGGCACGAGCAGCAGGCCGGTGGCCAGGCAGAAGAGGGCCAGTCGTCGCATCACGCACGTCCCATCGATGGCCGAGACGCTGGGCGGATCCACCCGGCGTGACCGAATTGTACGATTTCGTCGCGCCGATGTCACAGGGGGCCTCGCACAGCACCCCTGGCGCGTTCCCAGCCTTCGCTGGGTCCACTGCCTAGGGAGCGCAGCGCTCCAGCACCAGCTCGCGCACCCGGGCGGCGTCGGCCTGTCCCCGCGTGGCCTTCATGACCGCGCCGACCACCGCGCCGGCGGCGGCGACCTTGCCCGACCTGATCTTCTCGGCCACCTCCGGCTGGGCGGCGAGCGCTTCGTCGACCGCCGCGAGCAGGGCGTCGTCGTCGGACACGACCTGCAGGCCACGGGCCGCGACCACCTCGTCCGGCCCGCCCTCGCCCGCCAGCACCCCCTCGATCACCTGACGGGCCAGCTTGTCGTTGAGGGTGCCGGTCTCGACCAGCTCGACGATGCGTGCCACCTGGGCGGGCGTGATCGGCAGCGAGGCGACGTCGGTGCCGCGCTCGTTGGCAGAACGGGCCAGCTCGCCCATCCACCACTTGCGGGCCGCGTCGGCGCCGGCCCCCGCCGCGACCGTGTCCTCGACCAGGGCGACGGCACCTGCGTTGGCCAGGGACTGCATGTCGTGGTCGGACAGGCCCCAGGCCTCCTGGAGCCGCCGCCGCCGCACCCCCGGGGCCTCCGGCAGGCCGGCCCGCAGCTGCTCGACCCAGGCGTCGTCCGGGGCGACCGGCACCAGGTCGGGCTCCGGGAAGTAGCGGTAGTCCTCGGCCTGCTCCTTCGACCGGCCCGGCGTGGTGACCCCGGTGTCCTCGTGCCAGTGCCGGGTCTCCTGGACAACCCGACCACCCGATGACAGCACCGCGGCCTGCCGGCGGATCTCGTGGCGCACGGCCCGCTCGACCGAACGCAGCGAGTTGACGTTCTTGGTCTCCGACCGGGTGCCCAGCGGCGCGTCCGCGCGAGGGCGCAGCGACACGTTCGCGTCGCAGCGCAGCGATCCCTGCTCCATCCGCACGTCGGAGACATCGAGCGCGCGCATCAGCTCGCGCAGCTGGGTGACGTAGGCGCGGGCCACCTCCGGAGCGAGCGCACCGGTTCCCTCGACCGGCCGGGTGACGATCTCGATGAGCGGGATGCCGGCCCGGTTGTAGTCGACGAGCGAGTAGTCGGCACCGTGGATGCGCCCGGTCGCGCCTCCGACGTGCAGTGACTTGCCGGTGTCCTCCTCCATGTGCACACGCTCGATGTCGACCCGGACCGTGCGCGGGCCGTCGTCAGTTGGCACCTCGACGTCGAGCCAACCGTCGGTGCAGATGGGCTCGTCGTACTGCGAGGTCTGGAAGTTCTTCGGCATGTCCGGGTAGAAGTAGTTCTTCCTCGCGAACCGGCACCACGAGGCGACCTCGCAGTGCAGCGCGAGCCCGACCCTGATCGTCGACTCGACCGCGACCCGGTTCATCACCGGCAGCGAGCCGGGCAGGCCGAGGCAGGTCGGGCACACCTGGCTGTTGGGTTCGGCGCCGAACACGGTGGCGCAGCCGCAGAACATCTTCGACAAGGTGCCCAGCTCGACGTGCACCTCGAGACCGATGACCGGGTCGTACGCCGATACCGCCGCGTCGTAGTCGAGCAGCGCCAGGCCGGAGTCCGTGGCCGTCACGGCTCCACGCCCCTGCGGAGCCGGCGCACGATGACCAGGGTGCCGGTCACGACGACCGCGACGTTCAGGGCCGCGTCGAGCAGCTCGAGACGGTCGTCGTCACTGCGGGCCTGCTTGATGCGCTGCACCGCCGTGCGCCCGGCGAGCAGGGTGCCGACCAGGGTGATGACCATGCGTGCCTTCTTCATGTTCGCCTCACAGCTCCGGTGCCTCGTCGATGAGCAGGTGACCCCAGCGGTCGCGCAGCGCAGCCTCCACCGCACCCCCCACGCGGTAGAGCCGGTCGTCGGCCATCGGCGGCGCGATGACCTGCAGCCCGACCGGCAGGCCGTCGTCCGGGGAGAGGCCGCAGGGCAGCGACATCGACGCGTTGCCGGACAGGTTGGAGGGGATCGTGCACAGGTCGGCGAGGTACATCGCCATCGGGTCGTCCACCCGCTCCCCGATCCGGAAGGCCGTCGTCGGCGTGGTCGGGGAGACGAGGACATCGGCCCGGTCGAACGCGGCGGCGAAGTCCCGCGAGATCAGGGTGCGCACCTTCTGTGCCTGTCCGTAGTAGGCGTCGTAGTAGCCGCTGGACAGTGCATAGGTCCCGAGCATGATGCGTCTCTTGGCCTCCGCGCCGAACCCCGCCTCGCGGGACGCGGCCATGACGTCCTCGGCGCTGCCCGTGCCGTCGTCGCCGACGCGAAGGCCGTAACGCATCGCGTCGTAACGGGCCAGGTTGCTGGACGCCTCGCTCGGCAGGATCAGGTAGTAGGCGGGCAGGGCGTAGTCGAAGTGCGGGCAGTCGACCTCGACCACGGTCGCCCCGAGCTCCTCGAGCAGGGACACCGCCTCCTGGAACCGCTGCTCGACCCCGGGGTGGTAGCCCTCGCCCGAGAACTGCTTGACCACACCGACCCGCAGGCCGTTCACGTCGCCGTGGCGCGCGGCCTCGACCACCGCGGGCACCGGAGCATCGATCGACGTCGAGTCGAGCGGGTCGTGCCCGGCGATCGTCGCGTGCAGCAGGGCGGCATCGAGCACCGTGCGCGCGCAGGGCCCGGCCTGGTCGAGCGATGACGCGAGGGCGACCAGGCCGTAACGCGAGACGCCGCCGTAGGTCGGCTTGACCCCCACCGTGCCGGTCACCGCGGCGGGCTGGCGGATCGAACCGCCGGTGTCGGTGCCGATCGCGATGGGGGTCTCGAACGCCGCCACCGCGGCGGCGGACCCGCCCCCGGACCCGCCCGGGATGCGATCGAGGTCCCACGGGTTGTGGGACGGGCCGAAGGCCGAGTGCTCGGTGGAGGACCCCATGGCGAACTCGTCCATGTTCGTCTTGCCGACGACGACCACGCCTGCGTCGCGCAGCCGCTGCGTCACCGTCGCGTCGTAGGGCGGCACCCACCCCTCGAGGATGCGAGAGCCGCAGGTCGTCGGGATGCCGCGGGTCGCGATCAGGTCCTTCAGCGCGAGCGGCACGCCGGCCAGCGGCCCGAGCTCCTCACCCGCCGCCCGCCGCGCGTCGACCGCCTTGGCCGCCGTCAACGCACCGTCCGTGTCGACGTGCAGGAAGGCGTGCACCCGGTCGTCGACGGCGGCGATGCGGTCGAGGTGCGCCTGGGTCGTCTCCACCGCGCTGGCCTGGCCGGTGGCGACCGCCGCGGCCGTCTCCGCGGCGGTGAGCCGGGTCAGGTCCGTTGCGGTCACGCCTCCTCCCCGAGGATCCGGGGCACCCGGAACCGGCCGTTCTCGGCGGCGGGCGCGCCCGCCAGGGCCTCCTCCTGGGACAGTCCCTCGCGCACGGCGTCGGCGCGCATGACGTTGGTCAGCGGCAGCGCATGTGAGGTAGGCGGGATGTCGTCGGCCGCCACCTCCGCGACCCGGGCGACGGCACCGATGATCTGGTCGAGCTGACCGGCGAAGCGGTCGAGCTCGTCCTCGGCGAGCGCGAGCCGGGCCAGCCTGGCCAGGTGCGCCACCTCGGCGCGGGTGATGGTCATGCGGAAGGCTGCTCCTTGCCGGTCGGAAACCCGACCATCCTAGGGGCGGCCACCTCGTCGAGGCTCAGGGCCGAGCGACGTCAGCCCGCCACCGTCAGGCCCTCGACCACCCGCAGCCCGGGCTCCGGCGAGCGGCGGCGCAGCCAGGCCGTCGCCTCGGCCGCGGGCAGCGCCGGGCTGAGGTGCCACCCCTGCGCCCGGTCGCAGCCGAAGGACCGGAGCCGGTCCAGGGCTGCCCGGCTCTCCACGCCCTCGGCCACGACGGTCAGGCCGAGCGAGTGGCCCAGGTCGATGATCGAGCGCACGATCGCGGCATCGTCCTCGTCCTCGGACACCTGCCCGAGCAGGCCGGTGAAGGAGCGGTCGACCTTGATCTCCTTCACGGGGAGCCGCTTGAGCATCACCAGCGACGAGTAGCCGGTGCCGAAGTCGTCGAGGCTGATCCGCACGCCCACGGCGTCCAGCAGGGACAGGGTCGCGG
>JBOGDY010000243.1:0-4267 GCA_050742955.1 Actinomycetes bacterium
GGGTGGAGCCGATGGCCGCTGACCAGCGATGACGCCGGTGTCAGCAGGTCGTCTGGGATCTCACCGCGGCTGAGTGAGACGTTCCGCAGGGTCCGAGCGATAGCGGACCTGCGAAAGGTCTCAGTCAGCATGGAACGGCCGGCCCCGTTCCGCATCTCGCGTGGGTCAACCACTGTGAGGCGGAAGGAGCCACATACGGAAGGAGCCGGCCGCCATGTCCAGTGTCGTCGCAGAGCGGGGTCCGATCCACCTCGGGTTGGACGTGCACAAGAACTCGATCTCGGTGGGGGTCCTCGAGTTCGGTGAAGAGACCCCGCGCACCGACAAGATCTCCTCCGACGAGGACGCGGTGCGCCGTCTCGTCGCCCGTTTCGACGACCCGGCGCAGCTGAAGGCCTGCTACGAGGCCGGGCCAACCGGTTACGGGCTGGCCCGGTTGCTGGGTTCGCTCGGGGTGCGCTGTGAGGTGATCGCCCCGTCGCTGATCCCGACCGCTCCCGGGGACCGGATCAAGACCGACAAGCGCGACGCCCGCCGGCTGGCCCGGCTGCACCGGGCCGGGGAGCTGGTCGCGATCCGGGTCCCGACCGTGGCCGAGGAAGCGGTCCGGGACCTGTGCCGGGCCCGGGTGGACATGGTCATCGACCAGACCAGGGCCCGACACCGGCTCGGCAAGTTCCTGCTGCGCCACGGCCGGGTCTGGCGCGGCGGGGAGAACTGGACCCTCAAGCACCGGGCCTGGATCGCCGCGCAACGCTTCGACGACGCGGCGCTGACCACCACATTCGCCCACTACCGGGCCACCCTGACCGCGCGGGAGGCCGCGGCCGCCAACATCGAGGCCGACCTGGCGCCCTGGTTCAGCCGGGCCCCGTTCGCCGACCCGGTGGCCCGCCTGGGTGCCTACCGCGGGATCACCTGCCAGGGCGCGTTGACCCTGGCCAGCGAGGTCTGTGACTGGCGTCGATTCCCCACCGCCGGCGCTTTCATGGGGTTCTGCGGGCTGGTCCCGTCCGAGTACTCCAGCGGTGAGCGGACCCGCCGCGGGCACATCACTCACGCGGGCAACCTGCACCTGCGCACCCAGCTGGTCGAGTCCGCCTGGGCCTACAAGTCCCGGCCCAGCGTCGGCCCCGGTATCGCCCGCCGCCACGACGGGCTGCCACCCGAGGTGATCGCCCGCGCCTGGGCCGCGCAGCTGCGCCTGACCGGACGGTTCCGCCGCCTCGACGCCCGCAAGACCAGCCGCAACGTCGTGGTCACCGCCATCGCCCGCGAGCTCGCCGGGTTCATCTGGGCCGAGATGACCACCGACTGACATGACAACCCCACCATCGAGATGGCCTGGCTGACCATGCTCGCCCAGATCACCACGCGCCGGGTCACCGCCGCAGCAGGACCGAACCCCGCCTCGACTATGCCCACCCCGGTGGGCGCGCTCAGTGAGGGGCACCAGCCTGCGCATCGCCGACCTGCGGTCCCGACCCGCGAACATCAGTATGGCGGACAGCCCACCGGACACGACCCGGCGCGTGGCCACCACCCCGGACGCCCACCGCCGTCATCGGATAGCAGCCGCCACCCCAGCGTCAAGACCGTTCGTCCTCGCTGCGCTGCGGGCGCTCCGTCTTGACCCCGGGGCCCCGACGCCAGCTCAATCGCAGCGGCGTCGGACCGGGCAGCCCGGCCCAACCCCACCACCACTCACCGCTTGACAGGGCCGTTCCACATCAGTCGAGACGCACCATCCTGCATAACGCCCTCGGCCACGACTGGTCAGGGACGGCGCGACGCCGTCAACGATTCCGGCGCCGGATGGCCGCCACGGCCGCTACCGCACCCGTGATCGCCCCGAGACCGGCGGCTGCGGGCACACCTACCGTTGCGGCCTTCCGGCCGGTCCGGTAGTCACGCACCCGCCAGCCCGCGGCCTTGGCCTGCGCCCGCAGCCGGGAGTCGGGGTTGATGGCGCACGGATGACCCACCAGCGAGAGCATCGGGATGTCGTTGGCCGAGTCGCTGTAGGCCGAGCAACGCTCGAGGTCGAGGCTCTCGCGGACCGCCAGCGCCCGAACGGCCTCGGCCTTGGCCTCGCCGTGCAGGATCTCGCCGACCAGCCGGCCGGTGTAGACGCCGTCCGCCGTCTCGGAGACCGTGCCCAGGGCACCGGTGAGCCCCAGACGGTGGGCGATCACCGTGGCGACCTCCACGGGCGTCGCGGTGACCAGCCACACCCGCTGCCCGGCGTCGAGGTGCATCTGGGCCAGAGCGCGGGTGCCGGGCCACACCTTCGCGGCCATCACCTCGTCGAAGACCTCCTCGCCGATGCGGGTGAGCTCCTCGACCGTGTGCCCGGCCGCGAACGACAGCGCGGACTCGCGGGCCCCGTGGACGTGGCCGAGATCCTCGCGGCCGACCAGCCGGAACCTCGCCTGCTGCCAGGCGAACCTGCCGATGTCACGGCCGGTGAGGAACTTCCTGGCGTAGAGCCCCCGGGCCAGGTGGAAGATCGACGCGCCCTGCATCACCGTGTTGTCGACGTCGAAGAACGCGGCGGCACCGGCGTCGAGGGGAACGCGCAGGGCGGTCTCGACCTCGGCGGCGGCCGCCGACGCCACGCCGGCCTGGATCGCCTCACGGTGGTCCGCGCCGCCGCGGCGTCGCAGCACCCTGGCCATCACCGAAGCCTAGCGACCACCTCGGCTGTGCCAGACTCGGCGCGTGGTCGCAGGGCAGTCCCCCGAACCGGAGCAGGAGCCGGCCGGGACGGCGGAGCCGGGCAACCTCGCCGACCACGTCCGGGCCAGTGCGGTGCGGCGCGGGGACGCCCTCGCACTCGTGCACCGGTCCGCGGCGGGTCGGTTCACGCGGACCTGGGCCGAGTTCGACGCCGACGTCGATGCCGCGGCCGCCGGCCTGCGGACCGAGCTCTCGCTGCACCCCGGCGACCGTGTGGCGCTGGCCCTGTCGAACACGCCGGCGTTCGCCACGGCGTACTTCGGGATCCTCCGGGCCGGTCTGGTCGCCCTCCCGCTGAACACCGGCTACACCTCCCGGGAGATGGCCCGGTTGCTGGGTGACGCCGGCGCCAAGGCGGTCCTCTGCGAGGACGCCACCCAGTCTGCGGTGGATGAGGCCGTCGCCGGCACCCACCGGGCGGTCGTGGACCCTGCCGGGTTGGACGCGGTCGTGGCGTCGGGTCGGCGCGCCGGGCCTCAGGAGCCGCGCGCCCGGGGCGAGGACCTCGCCCTGCTGCTGTACACCTCCGGCACCAGCGGGCGTCCCAAGGGCGCGATGCTCAGCCATCGGGCGCTGCGCGCCAACCTGCGCCAGTGCGCCGCACTCGAGCCGGCACCAATGCGTGCGGAGGACGTCGTGCTGCTGGTGCTGCCCCTGTTCCACGTCTACGGCCTGGGCGCCGGGCTCGGCATGGTCGCCGGCACGGGAGCGACGGCGCTGCTCGCCGACCGGTTCGACCCGACGGAGACACTGGAGCTGGTCCGGGCGGAGCAGGTCACGAACATCCCCGGGGCGCCGGCGATCTACGCCGCGTGGAGCGACGCGAGCCTGAGCCGCGGCGGTGACCTGGCCGCGTCGTTGAGCAGCGTCCGGCTGCTGGCCTCGGGGGCCGCACCGCTGCCCGCGCCGGTCCTCGACCAGGTGCGGGCGCAGACGGGCCTCGTGATCAACGAGGGCTACGGGCTCACCGAGACCGCACCGGTCGTGTCCAGCACGCTCGCCTCCGGCCGGGCCAAGCCCGGCTCGGTGGGGCGGCCGGTGCCCGGGGTCGAGGTGCGCCTGCTCGACGAGCTCGGCGGGCCGGTCGCCGACGGCGACCCCGGCGAGATCTGGGTCAGGGGCGACAACCTGTTCTCGGGCTACTGGCCGGACGGGTCGGACGGGCCCGACGAGCAGGGCTGGTTCGGCACCGGAGACGTCGCCTACGCCGACGACGACGGCGACCTGTTCCTGGTCGACCGACGCAAGGAGCTGGTGATCGTCAACGGGTTCAACGTCTACCCGCGGGAGGTCGAGGACGCGATCGCCGAGCATCCCGACGTCGGGGAGGCGGCGGTCATCGGCGTACCAGACCCGAAGACGGGGGAGGGGGTCAAGGCCTACGTGGTGGCCCGGGACGGGGCGACGCTGCGTCCCGAGGACGTCACCGCCCACTGCGCCGAGCGGCTGGCCCGGTTCAAGCGGCCGACGACCGTGACGATCGTCGACGAGCTGCCTCACTCGGCGACGGGCAAGGTGGCCAAGGGCC
>JBOGDY010000244.1:0-4263 GCA_050742955.1 Actinomycetes bacterium
CGGATCGGCCCCGCCTTCGTGACCACAACCGATGCCCACCGGGCGATCGAGGCGGTCTGGCGAGCGGAGTCCGCGAGACTCATCGCCGGCCTGGTTCGGATGGTTCGCGACGTCGGCCTGGCCGAGGACCTCGCCCAGGACGCCCTCGTCGCGGCGCTCCAGCAGTGGCCTGGGTCAGGCGTCCCGGACAACCCGGGCGCCTGGCTCATGGCCATCGCCAAGCGGCGTGCCGTCGACCACTTCCGGCGCGCCGAGCGGCTCGAACGCAAACAGTCCGAGCTCGCCCACGGGCTCGAGCAGGAGGAGTTCATGCCGGACTTCGATGCGGCCCTCGAGGACCACATTGAGGACGACATGCTGCGGCTGATGTTCATCTGCTGCCACCCGGTGCTCTCCACCGAGGCGAGGGTCGCCCTCACGCTGCGTCTGCTCGGCGGGCTGACCACCAACGAGATCGCCCGCTCTTTCCTCACGTCCGAGGCGACGATCGCGCAGCGGATCGTGCGGGCGAAGCGCACGCTGGGCGAGGCGCGGGTCCCGTTCGAGGTGCCCGACCAGACCGAGCGGGCCGAGCGGCTCTCGTCCGTCCTCGAGGTGCTCTACCTGGTCTTCAACGAGGGCTACTCCGCGACCGCCGGCGAGGACTGGATGCGGCCGGCGCTGTGCGAGGAGGCACTGCGGCTCGGTCGGGTGCTGGCCGGGCTCGCTCCGCGGGAGCCGGAGGTGCACGGCCTGGTCGCCTTGATGGAGATCCAGGCGTCGCGGTCGGCCGCCCGGGTCGGCCCGGCCGGGGAACCGGTCCTGCTGCTCGACCAGAACCGGGCGCGCTGGGACCAACTGCTCGTACGACGGGGCCTGCGAGCGCTCGATCGCGCCGAGTCGCTGGGCGTTGTGCCCGGCCCCTACGTGCTGCAGGCATCCATCGCCGCGTGCCATGCCCGGGCCCGGACCGGGGACGAGACCGACTGGGCGCGCATCGTGGCGCTCTACGACGCCCTGTCGGCCGTGGCGTCATCGCCGGTCGTGGAGCTGAACCGGGCGGTCGCCCTCGCGATGGCCTACGGCCCCGAGGCGGGCCTCGACCTGGTGGACCAGCTGGCCGACGTGCCCGCCATGCGGGGCTACCACCTGCTGCCGAGCGTGCGCGGTGACCTGCTGGCCAGGCTGGGCCGCAAGCACGAGGCCCGGGCCGAGTTCGAGCGCGCCGCCTCCCTCACCCGGAACGAGCGGGAGCGCACCCTGCTGCTCGACCGCGCCGCGGCGCTGCGAGGCTAGATCGACCCAAGGGGCCCGGACGTGCTGACCGTGTCGGTCGAGGTGGCCTCGTAGACCCACGACGTGGATGTGCAGATCAGCCAGCCACGGGACTTCCACTGGCGCCCGTCGATCCCCGCGGCAAGGTGACGCGGCAGGAGGAGCCTGCCCTGGGCGGTGTGGTTGTAGGGCATCGTCGCGGAGCTGAGGGTGCTGGCACGCCTGCTGGTGAGCGCCGGGTTGCGAGTGGGCCGGGTGTCCATCTCGGTGCCTCCTCCGTCGCGCGCCCGTGTTGTCTCCGACTCCCACGGTCGCGGACCGGGTTGCACTGGTGAATCCACCCAAGGTGTGGTTTTCGCTCACCCCGGCGCGCCAAAGCCGAAGACCGGTGAGGATCATCCAGACCGCCCGCGGTGACCCCGGTCAGGATGCAGCCCACCAACCCGGCGATCGACCGGCGCTCCTAGCCGGAGTAGCCGCGGCTGGTGTCGCCCGCCCCTTCGGCTCCCTGCAGGTGGTCGGCGAACTCCTTGCCGCTCATCGGCTTGGAGAACATCGGGTAGTCGAAGCGGATCGCGTTCTCGTGCTCCTCGTCGCTGGTGGCCGCGACGCAGTCGGTGAGGGTCACGACCTCGTAGCCGCGTTCGTAGGCCGTGCGCATCGTCGACTCGACGCAGCAGTTGGTCAGGAAGCCGCCCAGCGCGACCGTCTCGATGCCCTTGCTGCGCAGGATGAAGTCGAGGTTCGTACTGGCGAAGGTGTCCAGCCCGCGCTTGCCCTCGACGACGATGTCGGCCGGCTGCGGGGCCATGTCGTCGGTGATCGCGCCGCCCCAGGAGTCCTTGCGGAACGCGCTGCTGTCCACGACGCCCTTGAGGATGCCGTAGGGGTGCTCGCTGATCTCGTTGTAGCCCTCGGCGAACGTGATGGGGGCGTGGATCACGGTCGCGCCGGCCGACCTGGCGGCCTCGGCGACGTCCCTGGCGTTGCCGAGCATGCCGGTCGACTCCATGGTGCCCCGGACCGCGTCGTGGAGGGCGCCGCCGTCACTGGTGAAGTCGTTCTGGAACTCGATGAGCACAACAGCGGTCTTCTTGGGGTCCATGGTCACTCCTGACGTCACCGGATCGGTCGGCCGGAGCGGTCGGCCACTCGCCATCCTGCTCCCGGTCGCCGCCCGGCGAAAGTCACCCGACCGGCACAGATGAGAGGTCGGTGCGCACCGCCCACAGCTCGCTGACCGTCAGCCCGCCCTGCAACATCGACGCCAGCGCCCGCAGACCGGTCGCCTCCCCGATGCCGATCGCCAAAGCGGAGGCGCCCGCGGGCCCGACAGCGGACACGCCGTACACCTCCACCTTCTGGCCGGGCAGCCGATACCGCGACCGGTCGACGCCGAACGGCTGCCAGCCCGGGGGCAGGGCAGCCTCCAGCGACCCGAGTGCGGCGGCCACGTCGGGTGCGGCCGCGTCGTACAGGGAGAACCGGGCCGCACCGAGAACCCCACCCCCGCCCATGGGCAGCGGCGGTGCCCACATGTCGGTGGGCTCGATGGCCCCGCGCAGCAGCGCCTCCAGCGCCCGGTAGCCGCCGGCCTGACCGATGCCCACGGCGAGCCGGACGTCGTCGTCACCGGGCCCGGACGCGCTCATCGCCCACGTCTCGACCGAGCCGGTCGGCAGCCGGAACCTCTCCAGGTCGGCGCGCTCGAGTCGCCAGCCCGGCGGCAGCGCCGCCTGCGCCGCCACCTTGGCGTGGTCCACCTCGGCGCGGGCGGCGTCGCGGGCGCTCTTCTCCGCCGCGTCCCGTCGGAAGATCCCCACGGAGCACACCGTAGACCCGGCCGTAGGCTCGCCGCCGTGACAATCGAGGTGCGGCTGGTGACCGACGAGGCGGGTCGGGAGGCGGCGTTCGCGGTGCGCCGGGAGGTGTTCGTCGACGAGCAGGCAGTGCCCGAGGAGCTCGAGGTCGACGACCTGGACGAGGCGGCCGACCACTTCGTGGCCTACGACGGCCGGGCGGCGGTCGCGGCCGGGCGGATGGTGGTCGAGCCGGCCGGCTTCGAGGGCACCGAGCCCGACCTCGGCCCGGTCGCCCACCTCGGCCGGCTGGCGGTGGCGAAGCGGGCGCGGGGGAGCGGCCTGGGGGTGGCGCTGGTGGCGGCCGTCGAGGCGCGGGCCCGTGACCGCGGGCTGCGGGCGGTGGTGCTGTCGGCGCAGACCTACGCCGTGGCGTTCTACGAACGCCTGGGCTACACGGCGTACGGCGGGGAGTTCGACGACGCCGGCATTCCCCATCGCTGGATGCGCAAGCATCTCTGACCGATGAGTTCGCCGCCCAGCAGGGGTCGACACGAGCGTAAGCGTCAAGTGGACGCAGCGAGAATGATTGAGGCGATGGCGCGATGGGTGAGCTGCACGTCAACATGAACATCACGCTCGACGGCGTGATCCAGGCCAACGGTGGCCCCACCGAGCAAGACGGCGACTTCGAGTACGCCGGCTGGGAGCGCCCGTTCTGGAATGCGGAGTCCGGCGAACAGATCAATGCGGACGTGCGGGCATCCGACGCACTGCTGCTGGGTCGCACGACGTACGACATCTTCCGCGCCTACTGGCCGGGCAAGACCGACGAGATCGGGCGGGCTTTCGACCGGGTCCCCAAGTACGTCGCGTCCCGCGGCACGCCCGAACTGTCCTGGGACGCCAGCACCCAGATAACCGACGTGGGCGCCGAGGTTCGTGCCCTGCGTGCGCGGCATGAGCAGATCCACACGTGGGGCAGCGCGAACCTGCTGCAGACCCTGTTCCGCGAGGCCCTGGTCGACCAGGTGAACCTGTGGGTGTGTCCGGTTGTGATCGGGCAGGGCAAGAAGCTCTTTCCCGAAGGCACGGCTGCCACCCGCTTCGAGCAGGCCGAGCCGCCGAAGTCGTATCCCGGAGGGGTGATGCTGCTGCGCTACCGGCGCCTCGAGGGCCCCCCGGAGACGGTGACCGAGGCCGTCAACGC
>JBOGDY010000245.1:0-4258 GCA_050742955.1 Actinomycetes bacterium
GCCCGCGCCGGCGAGACGGCACCCGCCAGCGTGCCGACGATGACCGTCGCCCGCAGGTCGGCGTCCTCCACCACCGGCAGGTCGGGATGGTGCGCGAAGCGCGGGTCGCCATGCCGCGCCGCGTCCGGCAGCGCCACCCACAGCTGCACGCCGCGCAGCAGCGGCGGGTGCCGGACCGGCGACGTCTCGGCGTGCGAGATGCCACGGCCGGCGGTCATCAGGCTCAGCTCGCCCGGCCGGACGAGGACCCGGCTGCCGAGGCTGTCCTCGTGGCGCACCTCACCCTCGAGCAGCCAGGTGACGGTTTGCAGCCCGGTGTGCGGGTGGGGCGGCACCTGCATCCCCACCGTTCCGCCCACGTCGCTGGGTCCGTAGTCGTCGACGAAGCACCAGGCGCCGATGGTCCGCAGCTCGCGGTGCGGCAGGGTGCGGCGCACCAGCATCGCCCGGGGCCCGCCCAGCGGCACCTCGCGCGGGGAGAGGACTCGGCGGGTCGGCTCGGCGCTGACCGTCGCCAGTCCCCCGCAGACGGTCTCCCGCGGGTCCTTCTCGAGGTTGCTCACGCAACGACTGTACGGCGGCACGCCGGCGCCGTCCGCTTCGCTTCGATGCGCGGCATAGTGGAGCGGGCCGAACAGGAGGAGGACTCGTGAGTGCAGAGCAGCGGGTCGGGACGGTCGCCGATCTCCCGCCCGGCAAGCTGGTGGGTGCCGGCCGCTACGCGGTCGGTAACGACAACGGGCGGTACTTCGCGGTGACCCGCCGGTGCCGGCACCTCGGCGCGGACCTGGCCAACGGCAGCATCGACGAGAACGGCTGCCTGGTCTGCCCGTGGCACCGGTCGGTCTACGACGTCGAGAGCGGCCGGATGGTCCGCGGTCCGCAGGGCGTCTTCGCCAAGATCCCCGGCCTGGGCTTCGTGAACCGGATGTTGACCAGGGTGCTGCCGCTCGGGCGCGCGAAGGTGATCCGGCGCGGCGACGACCTCTACCTCGAACACTGAACGACCGGGTGCCTGCCCGGGTCAGCGGACGAGCTCCGCGCGGACGCCCAGCAACCGCACCGGCCGCCGCTCGGCGAACCGGTCGAGCGCGGCGAGGGCGGCGTGCTCGATCGGCGTCACCTCGTTGGTCGGCAGTGCGAGCGCCTGGCCGTGGGTGCGCGTGATGAAGGGCACGTACCGCACCTTGACCACGATGCGGGTAGCGGGTCGGCTCTCGGCGGCCGCATCCGCTGCCACGCGTTGCGCCAGCCGCACGACCTCGCGGCGGACCTCCTCCCAGTCCTCGATGTCCTGCTGGTAGGTGACCTCCCTGCCCCGGGAGCGACCGACGCGCGGGGTGCCCACCACCGGCGAGTCGTCCTGACCACGGGCGAGCCGGATCAGCCACGGGCCGGTCGTGGGGCCGAGCCGCAGCGCGAGGACCTGCGGGTCGGCGGCCGCCAGCTCCTTGACGGTGGTGAGGCCGAGCTCGGCGAGCCGCTTGGCGGTCTTGGAACCAATGCCCCACAGCCCATCCGTCGGCCTGTCACCGAGCACCTCGAACCAGGTGTCGTCGGTGAGCCGGAAGACCCCTGCTGGCTTGCCGAAACCGGTGGCCAGCTTGGCCTGCAGCTTGTTGCGTCCGATGCCGACGCTGAAGTCGAGGTTGCTCGACTCCCGGACGCGCCGCTGGACCTGGTGGGCCGTCGCCTCCGGGTCGCCCGTGTCGAGGGCGAGGAACGCCTCGTCCCAGCCGAGCACCTCGACCACGGCGTCGAACTCCCGCAGAGTGGCCATCACGACGGTCGAGGCGTCGTCGTACGACGCCTTGTCGACCGGCAGGAACACCGCGTCCGGGCATCGCCGAGCCGCCGTACGCAACGGGAGACCGGAGTGCACGCCGTGCACGCGCGCCTCGTAGGAGGCGGTGCTGACGACACCGCGCTTGGTCGGATCGCCGTCACCACCGACGACCACCGGACGTCCGCGCAGCTCAGGGTGTCGCAGCACCTCGACCGCGGCGATGAACTGGTCGAGGTCGACGTGCAGCACCCACCGGGTCATGCCTCAGTCTGTCCGCCATCGGGTGCAGCGTCCTACTTCTTCCGGGAGGCCGCCCGACCTCCCTTGCGGCCGGCTTCCTTCTTCTGCGCCGTCGTGCCTCCCTGCGAGCTGTCGCCGCCGGATCCGCTCTTCTTGCCGCCGTGACTCGACGCGTCCGGTGAGTTCGCGATCCTGGCGGCGCGCTGCTTGGACATGCCCTTGTCCTTCAGCGCCTCGTACTGCTTCTCGTTCTTCACGTTCGCTGAGCGTTGCGGCATCATGACCTCCTCATCCGGGTGAACCGTGAGGTGCCCCGTGCGCAGAGCGCCTCCTACCGCCTCTACCCCATCCGTCCGGGCGGGACGCCACCTCTTCCGGCGGCCGCCCGACGCCTTGTTGGGCGCGGTGTGGCTACGGCAGCTCGGGTCGACGCACCTCGGTGGCCGCGAGGGCGCGCTCGACCGCTGCCTCGACGTGCAGCCGGGTGGTGGGGAACACGGGCACCGGACTGTCGTCCGGACCGACGAGGAGCTCGATCTCGGTGCAGCCGTAGATCACGCCTTCGGCACCTGCGTCGACGAGCCTGCGGATGACCTTTCGGTACTCCTCCCGGGAGTCGTCGCGGACGACGCCGAGACACAGCTCCTCGTAAATGATGCGGTGCACGGTCGCCTGGTCCTTCTCTGACGGGACCAGGACCTCGAGGCCGTGGCCGGCAAGCCTCTCGGCGTAGAAGGGCTCGGACATGGTGAAGCCTGTGCCCAGCAGACCGACACGGCGGACTCCGGCGCGACGGACCGCCTCGCCCGTGGTGTCACCGATGTGCAGCAGCGGGACGTCGACCGACTCGGCGAGGACATCCGCGACCTTGTGCATCGTGTTGGTGCACAGGACGATGAAGTCCACGCCGGCCGCCTCCAGTGCGCGAGCGGCCTCGGCAAGCGCCGCGCCGGCCTCCTCCCAGCGACCGGCGGCCTGCATGCGCTCGATCGCGGCGAAGTCGACCGAGTACATGAGGCAGCGAGCGGAGTGCAGCCCTCCGCGGCGCTCCCGCACCGTCACGTTCGCCAGCCGGTAGTACTCGGCGGAGGACTCCCAGCTCATGCCTCCCAGGAAGCCGATCAGCTGCACCTGGCTCACCTTTCCAGAAGGGCGTCCTCGAAGAAGCCGACGACCCTGTCCTCGTACGCCTCGGGTTCGGCCGTGATGCCCTGGATGTGGAGTGCGTCGTTCATCGCCCAGACCGACGCCTGGTCACCGGCGAGGCGGCCGTAGGTGGGGGTCATGGTCTCCGCGTTGCCGCCGTTCGGTGCCCAGATCAGGAAGGCCGGACGAGGCGCGATGCGGGGAGCCAGGTCCGTGAGATTGGGCGGTGGCGCGGTGTTGGAGAACACCGCGACAGCGCCAGTCTTGATCGCGAACAGCGGGAAGTTCATCCAGATGTCGCGGGCCGGGAGCTCCTCGAGCTCCTCCGAGAGTTGGCGCGTCCCGGCGCCCTCCGAGACGACGGCGGCGAGGTCCTTGTTCTGCGCCGCGGCCTGGAGCATGAGCTCTCCACCGACCGAGAAGCCGATGCCCCCGATGCGGTCCGGGTGCACGTCCGGCCGGTTCTTCAGGAAGTCGACGGCCGCGAAGATGTCCTTCTCGCCACCCCATCCGAACAGGTTGCCGTCGCCCTCGCTGGCACCCTCGCCACGCCGGTCGATGAGCAGCACGCCGTACCCGTGCCGCGCGAGCATCCGGGTGTGCGCCTGCGGACCCTTGCGGCCGGGGTAGGCGATCACGGCGGCGCCGTTCTTCGACGGGACGTACCAGCCCTCGAGCTCCAGGCCGTCGCCGGTCGTCAGTGTCACATCCTCGTGGGCGACACCCAGGTTCTCTTCCGGGACCGCGGCACGCTGGATGTGTGTCACCCCGTAGGCGAGGACGATCGGCGCCAGCACCTGGTACACGACCACGACGCCGGCCACGGTGATCAGCGAGCGTCGCAGGTACCTGCGGCGGCGGCTGTCGTCCCGCCGCCTCGTCCGCCAGAGCGTGGCGATCCCGGTCCCGAGGAGCAGCAGGCCGGCCGGCATGGACAGCAGGCCCGTGTAGTCGTCCCCGGACGGGCCGACGGCCATCGTGTAGTAGCCCGCCTCGAGGGCGCCGAACGCGAACCCGAGCAGACCGACGGTGAGAGCCACCACGGCGCGCCAGCCCGCCCGCAGGCGGGGAAAGCCCCATGCTGCC
>JBOGDY010000246.1:0-4240 GCA_050742955.1 Actinomycetes bacterium
GGCGGCCGACGCCGGCAGGGTGGGCAGGGCGGTCAGCGCGAGCGCGGTGACTGCGACCATGGCTGCACGGGCGAGCGCCGCGGACCTCACGGGGTGACCTCCTGTCGTGGGTGCGGCGGGCACCCGTCGGCGAGAGGTTAGCGGCGGTCACCTCGGTTTCCGGCTGTTTCGCCCGGAATGCACCCGAACGGTGGGTCGGCGGTCATCTGCGAAGCCGCGTGATCATCGCTCCGGAAAGTCTGTTTCGGTCAGGCGGCGGGGGCTGAGGACCCGGCGTCGGGGTCGGTCGAGTCGGGGCCGGGCGCCGGGTCGGCGGAGCCGGACCGCTCGGCCTTGAGCCGGTCCTTCGCGACCTGGGCGTAGACGTCGACGTACTCCTGCCCGGACAGCTCCATCAGCTCGTACATGATCTCGTCCGTGATCGACCGCAGCACGAACCGGTCGCCCTCCATGCCCTCGTAGCGGGAGAAGTCCAGCGGTGAGCCCAGCCGCATGCCGACCCGGCCCAGCTTGGGCATCTTCCGGCCCGGCGGCTGGATCTTCTCGGTGCCGATCATGACGACGGGGATGACGGGCACCTTGGCCTCCAGCGCCATCCGGGCGATGCCGGTCTTGCCGCGGTAGAGCCGGCCGTCCGGCGAGCGGGTGCCCTCGGGATAGACGCCGAGCAGGTCACCCCGGCCGAGGACCTTCAGCGCAGCCCGCAGCGCCGCCTCCGACGCCCGGCCGCCGGCCCGGTCGAGCGGCAGCTGACCGACGCTACGGAAGAAGGCCCCCGTCAGCCGGCCCTTGAGTCCCGGCCCGGTGAAGTAGTCCATCTTGGCCAGGAACGTGATCCGCCGCGGCACCATCAGCGGCAGGAAGAACGAGTCGGAGAAGGACAGGTGGTTGCTGGCGAAGATCGCCCCGCCGGTCTCCGGGACGTGCTCGAGGCCCACGATGTAGGGCCGGAAGAACAGCCGCAGGACCGGTCCCAGCACGATCCGCTTCATGAACCAGTAGAACACCGCCACCTCCTTCCGATCGGGCACCGTGACCCAGGCCCCCCGAACACTAGGGGATGCCGCGGCGGTCGTGCGACGATGCCGCCATGCCTCTGCTGCCCGGTGCCGAGCCCTTCCACCACGACGGTGGCCGCGTCGGCGTGCTCCTGGTCCACGGGTTCACCGGCTGCCCCCAGTCGCTGCGGCCCTGGGCCGAGCACCTCGCGGCGGCCGGCCTGACGGTGTCCCTGCCGCGCCTGCCGGGGCACGGCACCACCTGGCAGGAGATGAACCTGACCACGTGGCAGGACTGGTACGCCGAGGCCGACCGCGCCCTGACACTCCTCCGGCAACGGTGCGACGAGGTCTTCGTCATGGGCCTGTCCATGGGCGGCACGCTGGCCATCCGGCTGGCCGAGGAGCGCGGCGCGGACGTGGCCGGACTCGTGCTGGTCAACCCGAGCCTGCTCACCAAGCGGGCCGACCGCCACCTGCTGCCGGTGCTGCGGCTGCTGGTCCCGTCGTGGCCGGGCATCGGCAGCGACATCAAGAAGCAGGGCCCGGTCGAGCTGGCCTACGACCGCATCCCGATGAAGGCCGCCTACTCGCTGGGCAAGCTGTGGCTGACGACCCGCACCGACCTCGGCAAGGTGACCCAGCCGATCCTCGTCTTCCGCAGCACCGAGGACCACGTCGTCGAGCCGGACAGCTGCGTGCTGCTGAAGGAGAAGGTCGGCTCCACCGACCTGCGCGAGACGCTGCTCGAGGACAGCTATCACGTGGCCACGCTGGACAACGACGCCCAGGTCATCTTCGAGGGCAGCCTCGACTTCGTCCGCGAGCTGGCGCGCGCACCGTCATGAGCCGGTCATGACCCGCAAGGACAACGGCCTGCACGCCACGTCGTACGAGAGGCTCGTCGACGTGGAGACGCACGTCGTCGACGGCCTGCTGGAGCGGTTGCGCGACGGTGAGGTCGCGGCCTACGTCGCGCCTGCCACCGGCCGGCGCGGCCCCTACGGCGACACCGTGCTGCCGGAGTCGCCGAGCGACAGCGTCTTCGTCGACAGCCAGCAGACCGACCGGGCGCGACGACTGGTCGACGGCTACCTGGCGGAGGTCCGCGAGGAGCTCGCGTGGGCCGGCATCGTCGCCGGGTTCGACTCCCCGAGCGCCGACGAGGTCCCACGCTGGCCGGCCGACGAGGACGTCGATCCCGAGGAGCCGGGCCAGGGCCGGGTGGTGCGACCCGCCGAGACCACGCTGGGGTTCGAGGAGCTACGGGCGTACGGCGAGGCCGCCGGCGTCCGGGAGGGCGACGGCGACGCGGCCGAGCAGGCTCCGCGCGACGACCCGGGCGACCACTACGTGCCTCCCCCACCACCGCCCGTGCCGATGCCGGACACCGTCGGGCGGTTCGCCTGGGCGGGCGTCGTGGGCGGACCGCTGTTCCTGCTGCTCGCCTCGGTCTTCGGCCTCGACATCTCCGGCTGGCCCGGGTTTCTCGCCCTGGCCGCGTTCATGGGAGGCTTCGTGACGCTCGTCGCCCGGATGAACGACCGCCCGCCGGCCGGCTCCGGCGACGACGACGGAGCGGTTGTCTAGACGCAAGGAGCCTCACGCGTGACCAGCGAGACCGTCGAGGTGCGTGGCCATCTGATCGACTCCGGGATCCTCACCAGGGTGCTCGACGACATCCTCGAGTACGGCGGCGACTACTCCATCGACAGGTTCGACGTGGGCAGGTCCCCGGTCGACCAGTCCTACGCCAGGCTCACGGTCAAGGCAGAGGACGTCGACGAGCTCGGCCGGCTGGTGATGCGCCTGCAGACCCACGGGGCCAACCTGACCGATCCCGGCGAGGCGGTGCTGCGCAAGGTCGGGCAGGACGGTGTGTTCCCCGACGACTTCTACTCGACGACCAACCTCGAGACGGTCGTACGGCTCGGCGGCGGCTGGGTGCCGGTCGAGAACCCGGAGATGGACTGCGGCATCGTCGTGAACGCTGACCGGGCCCGCACCATCGCGGTCAGCGACGTGAAGGCCGGTGACGAGGTGGTGTGCGGGGCCAGCGGGGTGAAGGTGGTGCCGCTGCCGGCGATCGACCGCAGCGCCGGCGGCTTCGAGTTCATGAACTCCGACGTGTCGTCGGAGAAGCCGCAGGCGCTGCTGGTGCGCCAGATCGCCCAGCAGATGCGCGACGTCAAGGCCGACGGCAGGAAGGTGCTCTGGGTCGGTGGCCCGGCCGTGGTGCACACGGGTGCGGCTCCGGCGATGGTGGCACTGGTCGAGGCCGGCTACGTCGACGTGCTGTTCGCCGGCAACGCGCTCGCGACCCACGACATCGAGGCGGCGCTCTACGGGACGTCGCTCGGGGTCGACCTCAGCCAGGGCCGGGGAGTCGAGCACGGGCACGAGCACCACATCCGGGCTATCAACCAGATCCGCAAGGCCGGCTCGATCAAGGCGGCGGTCGAGTCGGGACTGCTGACCGGCGGCGTGATGCACGCGCTGGTGCGTCACCACAAGGAGTTCGTCCTGGTCGGGTCGGTGCGCGACGACGGCCCGCTGCCCGACGTCTACACCGACGTCCTCGAGGGCCAGCGGGCGATGCGCGCGGGGCTGAAGAACGTGGGCTTCGCCATCATGGTCGCCACGATGCTGCACTCGGTGGCCACCGGGAACATCCTCCCCGCCTCGGTCCCGCTGGTCTGTGTCGACATCAACCCCGCCACCGTGACCAAGCTGGCCGACCGCGGCTCGGCCCAGGCCCGTGGCATCGTCACCGACATCGGGCTCTTCCTCGAACAGCTCGCCCTCGAGCTGGCACCCAGCTACCGCGCCGGCGAACGCCCCGGCGACGGCTGACGTCGGCGCGCGACGTCACGCCGCCGGTGGTGGTGCGGGGTGTCCCTCCGGACTGTCATCGCGCAGATGGGTGATTACCCGTTTCTGCGATGACGGTCTCAACCCCCTCCGCCTCCTGACCGCAGCAGGTCAGCCCGGCGAGCCGGCGGCGGACGGGACGCGCAGCACGGCGAGCACGGGGCGGTGGTCGCTCGCCCTCGCGACACCGGGCTCGTCGACGACGCGATAGTCCACGACCTCGACCTCATCGCTGACCAGCACCGCGTCGATGCGCTTGCGCGGCGCCGTCGCCGGGAACGTCGGCCCGGACGCCGGGTCGGGGTCGCGAAGGCCACCGTCGTGCAGCGCCGTCCAGGCCCGTTGGCCGGGTGCCTCGTTGAGGTCGCCGG
>JBOGDY010000247.1:0-4209 GCA_050742955.1 Actinomycetes bacterium
CAGCGGTGTCGCCGAGCTGGGCAGGACGCGGGCGGTCCCGGTCCGCGGCCGGTTCCGGGCCGGCAGCATCACGAAGACGTTCGTCGCTACCGTCGCCCTGCAGCTGGCCGGCGAGGGTCGGCTGCGGCTGGCCGACCCGGTCGAGGCGTGGCTGCCCGGAGTCGTCCCAGGCGGTCACCGCATCACCGTGCGCCATCTGCTCAACCACACCAGCGGGTTGTACGACTACCTGCGCACCCTGCCGATGCCGCCGGGGCAGGAGTTCGTGGACAACCGGTGGCGAACCTGGACCGCGGCCGAGCTGGTTCAGCGCGCGGTAGCCCAGCCACCGACATTCGAGCCACCGGGGTCGGCCTTCGCGTACTCGAACACCAACTACCTCCTGCTCGGCCAGATCGTCGAGAAGGTGACCGGCCGGTCCTACGGCGAGGAGATCGAACGCCGGGTGATCCGACCGTTGCGGTTGCGCGGCACCGCGGTGCCGGGGACGTCGCCGCGGATTCGCGGACCGCATCCGCACGGCTACGTGCCCACCCAGCAGAACGGCGAGATGCACCTCCTCGACTACACCGAGATGAATCCGTCGGTGATGGGCGCAAGTGGCGAGATGATCTCCACGACCGCGGATCTCAACCGGTTCTTCGCCGCACTGCTCGGTGGGCACCTGCTGCCGGAGCCCCTGCTCGACGAAATGAGGACACCGGGTGTCGAGGGCGGGAGATACGGGCTCGGGCTGGCTTGGCGGAACACCTCATGCGGGATCCGTGTGTACGGCAACGACGGCGATGCCCTGGCCTACCAGGCCTGGTCGTTCTCCACCGAGGACCGGCACCACCAGGTCACCGTCGCGCTCACACCCGATTTCCGCGGTGACCCCGACGACCTCGACGACCTCGACGACGCCGTCGACGCGTTCCTGAACACGGCCATCTGCGGCTGACCAGTGGCCGCTTGGCGACCGCGAGGTCACTGACATGCCGCTGGCCGTAACGGTCCCGGAAGTCGTGCCGGTGGGGCACCATCGACGCATGACCAGCGCCATTCTGACGCCGTTGGTGGCGGCCCCGGCTTGCATCGGGGCGTGCCGGCGGTGAGGTGGGCGGCGGCCTTGGGCCGACCCGGATCCTCGACTGGGAGCATCCCCGCGTCGCCGATCTGGTCGCCGAGGTCGCCGCTCGAAGGCTAACCGCCGACCGGCAGCTGCTGCAGTTTGCGCACGAACTCATCGCCGCACGGATCCGGCCGGTGTACGCAATGAACGACGCCCAGCCGGTGTCCCGCACACTGGCCCGGGGCCGCGGCTCGTGCAGCCAGGCGGCTGGCGGTGCTTGAGGCGGTGGCCCGGGCATCCGGCACGCCTACTCGGGTGCGGGGCCTGCTGGTGGACGGACGGTTCTGGTATCCGCGGTTCCCGCGGCTTCGGCACCTGGTCCCCACCCGGGTCGTGCTGGCCTGGCCGGAGTTCGCGCTCGACAGCTGCTGGGTACCCGCCTCCGAGCTGTTCGGCAGTTTGGCAGACCTCAGCGACCGCCACCAGGAGGGCTTCACCAACTCCGACGGGGAGACGCTGTTCGACGCGCTGACCCGAACCGCGATCGACTGGCACGGAGCCACCAGCGCACCGGGCAGCTGCTCGGCCTGCGACCTATCCGCACAGGTAGTCGCCGACCTCGGCCGCTTCGACGACCGGGATGCGCTGTTCCACCAGCACGGCCAGACGCTGTGCAGGCCCGCGCGGTGGCTCGCCGACCCTGTGCTTGGACAGCGGCGGGCAGGCTAGCGAACCACCGCAGGAGTTCACTTTGCCGCCGAGCGTGCCGAGATGAGGATGATTGTCCGGGCGGGCTGAGTAGAGCCACTACGTCTTAGCCCGGATCCACCGTCTCTGCTTGAGTAGGCGCGCGTCGTAGAGCCGAGATGCCCTTCTGCTGCAACAGAATCGATCTTGTCTAGGGATCAATTCGTCGCCAGCGGAAGGGCACCCGGTAGATGCGAGTCTGTCACGGCTTCACCGCCACGTTCGACGATCCGAACCTTGTGTCGTGCGCCGGGCTGGCGCCGGTGCTGCGCCTGGCCGAGCGGGGCGGGCTGCACCGTCTGGCTGGCGAGCATGTGCGGATCGGCGAGCCGGGCGGCGGGTTGGCGCAGGTGAAGGTGCCGGCGTTGGTGGCGGGGATGGTCGCGGGCGCGGACTCGATCGAGGACATGACCCTGCTGCGCCATGGCGGGATGGGCCGGTTGTTCGCCGGGGTGCGGGCTCCCTCGACGCTGGGGACGTTTCTGCGCACGTTCACCTTCGGTCATGTCCGTCAGCTCGACGCGGTCGCGGCTCGGCTGCTGGTCAACCTCGCCGGGCAGGCGCCGCTGCTGCCCGGCGCCGCCGAGCTCGCGTACGTCGACGTCGACGACACCGTCCGGCAGACCTACGGCTATGCCAAGCAGGGCGCGGGTCGCGGCTACACCGGGGTGAAGGGCCTGAACGCGCTGATCGCGACGATCAGCACACCGAACTCGGCGCCGGTGGTCGCCGCGGCCCGGCTGCGCAAGGGGTCGACGAACTCGGCGAAGGGCGCGCACCGGCTCGTCGCCGACGCGCTCGTGACGGCGAAAGCAGCGGGGGCGAGCGGGGTGCGGGTGCTGCGCGCGGACTCGGCGTTCTACAGCCACGAGATCATCGCCGCCGCCCGCCGGCAGCGCAGCCGCTTCTCGATCACCGCCCGGCAGAACCGCTCAGTCCGCCAGGCGATCGCGGCGATCGATGAGGACGCGTGGACACCGATCCAGTACACCAACGCCGTCTTCGACGAAGACACCCAACACTGGATCTCCGCTGCCGAGGTCGCCGCGATTCCCTATACCGCGTTCACGTCGAAGGCGAAGGCCGCGCAGGTCACCGCCCGGCTGATCGTGCGCCGCGTCCCCGACCTGAACCCGGCGAACCAGAGCGAGCTGTTCACCGCCTACCGCTACCACGCGGTGTTCACCGACAGCCCGCTGCCGACGCTCGAGGCGGAGAAGGCACACCGCGCGCACGCGCCGCGGCACCTGCGGTGCACGAGCTCGGTCACCCGCGAGGGGCTCGCAGAGCTCGTCCAAGCCCTACGCCTCGCGCCCAGGGACACAATGTTGGATCTTGCCTGCGGGCGCGGGGGCATCGGCCTCGAAATCGCCGCCCGCACCGGCGTTCGACTCGTTGGAGTCGACTTTTCGGTCGAGGCGGTAGGGCAAGCCCGCAAGATGGCACAGCGGTTGGGCCGTCCTGCCGACTTCCGCGTCGCTGACCTGACTGCCACCGGGCTGGAAGTCGGCTCGGTGGACGCTGTGCTGTGCGTTGACTCCATCCAGTTCGCCGACCCGCAGGATGCCAGCTACCGCGAAATCCGGCGGATCCTGGCCCCAAGGGGGCGGGCGGTGCTGACCTGCTGGGAGCCTCTCCACCGCGACGACGACCGGCTACCGGTCCGCCTGCGACGCGTCGACCTCGCCGCCGGGCTGACTGCCGCCGGCTTCCACGACGTTGAGGTGTCGGAGCGTCCCACCTGGCGTGCCGTGGAACGAGACATGTGGGAGGAGGCCGTGGCGCTCGATCCCGGCGAGGACGCAGCCCTGCAGTCCTTCCATGACGAGGGCGTGCGTTCCTTGGAGACCTTCCATCTGCTGCGCCGCGTCAGCGCCACCGCGACCGCTCCATCGTTCGCAGGATCACTTGCCACGGCCTACCGAAACCCAGGGGCCCAACTCTTCGGCGTAGTGCCGCATCTTCTCGGTCGGGGGAGTGACTCTCATGCCGCCGACGCTGCGTCTAGCACGTCTAGTCTTCGCAGTCGCTTGTGACTCCGCTGCGACACTTATCGTTGTGAACCGCCCGGGAGCCTCCAGAGACTCCGGGGCGGTTCATTCTGGACGCTGGTCGCGGACAGGGCTCTCCCGTTGGCGGCGGCTCATGAGCGTGCCGGGCAATCGACTCGACTTCGCGATGGCCGGGCCCGATCATCGGAGCATGGACGCCGGCCTGTCGTTGATGGTGGTCGTCGCTCACCCGGACGATGACGCCTACGGCATGGCTGGCACCGTCGCGCTGCACGCGGACGACCCCGGGTTCAGGTATGTGCTGTTGCACGCCACCGACGGCGCCGCCGGTGACATCCGTCCCGACTTCCCGGCGACCCGCGAAAGCCTGGGGGCGGTCCGCCGGGCGGAGGACGAGCG
>JBOGDY010000248.1:0-4209 GCA_050742955.1 Actinomycetes bacterium
CTGAGCAGGAGGAATGCCGGGGGGCGTTCGACTAATGCCGGAGGCGTTCGCCGTCGATGCTCTGAGCATGCGGACGGCGGGGGGCGCGGAGGGCACCCAGAACCCGCCGCGTCGGACATCTCGTCCCACGCGGCGGGTTCTCGGTCTGGTCACCGTCCTCGCTCTCGCCGGCACCGTCTTCTGGGCGGTGATCCAGGCGGTGCCACCGGAGCCACCTCTCGGGCTCCGCATCCCCTGGTGGGTGCTCGCGCTGATGTTCGCCGCCACCGAGATCTGGGTCTTCCACATCCAGGTCGGCCGCGAGGCACAGAGCATCTCGATCAGCGAGATCCCCCTCGTGCTGGCCCTGTTCTACTCAGTGCCGGAAGACATCCTCATCGCGCGTGTGGTGGGGCCGGCGCTGGTCATGCTCCTGCACCGGCGACAGACCGTGCTCAAGTCGGCCGTGAACATCGCGCTGATCTACGCCGACACCGCCATCGCCCTGGTCGTGTTCCGGGTCGTGGGAGGCGGCAGCACCGCAGACGGAGGGCGCGAGTGGATCGGGGCGGTGCTCGCGTGCGCAGCGGCCATGGCCGTCGACCTCGTGGTCCTGAGCGTGATCATCCGGTGGTACGACGGGAAGCCGGCGCTCGGCGGCCTGCGCAGCCTCGTCTCGGGCGTGGGGATCGCGGCGGCCAGCGGACTGCTGGGCCTGGTGCCGTTGCTCACCCTGCGTCTCGGACCCCTCGCCGCTGTGCCGCTTGTCGCCTCCGGTGCCGTGCTCATGGTGGGATACCGCGCCTACGCGTCCCTGGCCGACCGGCACAACAGCCTCGAACGGCTGTTCCGGTTCAGTCGCGAGCTCAGCGTGGCGCCGGAGTCGGATGACGTGCTGCCCTCCGTGCTCCACCAGGCGCGCGAGCTGTTGCGCGGGGAGACCGCGGAGGTGCTGCGCTTCGCCGACGCAGAGATCGCCGTCTGGCGCTACCAGGGGGAGCGGACCGAGACGCTCGGCGGCCGTGAGGCGGTCGCGGCCGGGGAGATGGTGCGGGCGCTCCTGACCGGCCCCGACGCGGTGCTGGTTCGCGCCGACGACGCCGCGGGGTCTGCGTACCTGCAGTCGCGCTGCGCCCACGAAGCAGTGCTCGCGCCACTGCGGTACGACGGCCAGACCGTCGGCGCGCTGGCCGTGCACGACCGGCTCGGGGAGGTGCGCGGCTTCTCCACCAGCGACGTCCACCTGCTGCAGACGATCGCGAACCACGCATCGGTGGCGCTGCACAACGAGATGCTGATCGGGCGGCTGCGCCACGACGCGCTGCACGACACCTTGACCGGGCTCCCCAACCGGGCGCAGCTCACGGCGGAGGCGATGGCCGCTCTGGTCGACGCCCGCACCCGTGGCAGCCAGGTCGCGATCATGATCATCGACCTGAACGGCTTCAAGACGGTCAACGACACCCTCGGCCACCACGTCGGCGACGAGCTGTTGCGGCTGGTGGCGCTGCGCTTCAGCGAGGCAAGCCCACCCGGCGTGACGGTCGCCCGGCTCGGCGGCGACGAGTTCGCGGTGCTCGTCCCCGCCACGACCCCGGAGCAGGTGACGGAGATCGCCGTCTGCCTGCTCGAGGCCCTGGACCCGCCCTTCACCGTCGGGCCGGAGCGGCTGCACCTGTCGGGCTCCACCGGGATCGCCCTCGCGCCGGATCACGGCCGGACGGTGTCCGACCTGCTCAAACGCGCCGATATCGCCATGTACGCCGCGAAGAACGGGTCGGACTCGGCCATGGTCTACCGCCGGGACATCGACGTGAACGACCCGTCGCTGCTCTCGCTGATGGGGGAGCTGCGCGAGGCCATCGAGGCGGGCGAGGTCGACATCGAGGTCGAACCCGTGGTCGACCTGCTCACCGGGAACGTCGTGTCCGCGGAGGCACTCGTCCGCTGGCACCACCCGCTGCGGGGCACTCTGCGACCCGGGCTGTTCCTCCCACTGGCCGAGCGCAACGGACTGATCCTTCCCCTCACCACCCTCGTGCTCGACCGGGCCGTGGCCGCCTGCGCCGCATGGCGCGCCCAGGGCCTGAACCTGGGCATCTCGGTGAACCTGTCGGCCCGGTCGCTGCTGGACACGATGCTCCCGGCGGCGGTCGCGAGCACCCTGGCCCGCTACGACCTCTCCAGCGAGCATCTGACGCTCGAGATCACCGAGAGCATCGTGCTCAGCGACGCCGACCGCGCCCTCGGTCTGCTCGCTGACCTCCGGCGCCTCGGCGTACGGCTGTCGCTGGACGACTTCGGCACCGGCTACTCCTCGCTCACCCACCTGTCGGAGCTGCCGATCCAGCAGCTGAAGATCGACCGGTCGTTCGTCAGCCAGATCCACGACTCGGGACGCGACCGGGCCATCGTCGGCGCGGTGGCCGGCCTGGCGCGCCACCTCGACCTCGAGGTCGTCGCCGAAGGCATCGAGAAGCCCGAGACGGCCGAGCTGCTGGCCGAGCTGGGCTGCGGCCTCGGCCAGGGTCACCACTTCGCCCAGTCGATGGCCGCCGAGCTGCTGCCCCTCTGGGTGGCCACCCGGCGGCGGGAGTGGGCGGCCGCGAGGAGCAGCCCGCCCGCGCGGACGCAACTGCTGCGCACCGTCCGCTGACGGAGTGATGTGGGCCACATCGGCGTGATGTCGACCACACCCGGGCCGGCCGGCCCCTACGGTCGTATCCGTCGCGGCTCCGCAGGCATCTAGTGCTGGTGAACAAGACCACTCTGCCCGCACCCCGCAGCCACGCCAGCCACGCCCACCACGGACAACAGGAGACCCGATGACGACCACAGCCGCGGACGCACGCGTTCATGGGTCCCCGACGGAAGGCGCCGCGGTCCGCGCCGTCGACGTGCACAAGACGTACGGCGCGGGTGAGGCGGCCGTGCACGCCCTGGCGGGGGTCTCGGTGGACTTCCTCGCCGGCGAGTTCACCGCCGTGATGGGGCCGTCCGGCTCCGGCAAGTCGACCCTGATGCACGTCACGGCGGGGCTGGACACCGTCACGAGTGGCACGGTCTGGGTGGGCGACACGGATCTCACGACGCTCAAGGACAAGGGCCTCACGCAGCTGCGCCGCGACCGCGTCGGCTTCGTGTTCCAGCAGTTCAACCTGATCCCGACGCTGACCGCCGCGGAGAACATCGGCCTCCCGATGCGGCTCGCCGGGCGTGCGCCCGACCAGGCCTGGCTCGACCGCATCATCGAGGTGGTGGGGCTGCAGGACCGGCTCTCGCACCGGCCGGCCGAGCTCTCCGGGGGCCAGCAGCAGCGTGTCGCCGTGGCCCGAGCCCTGGCGGCGCGCCCCGATGTCGTCTTCGCCGACGAGCCCACCGGCAACCTGGACTCGCGCTCCGGCGAGGAGGTGCTGTCCTTCCTGCGGCGGTCCGTCGACGAGACGGCGCAGACCATCGTGATGGTCACCCACGACCCGGGGGCGGCCAGCCACGCCGACCGCGTCGTCTTCCTCGCAGACGGGCGGGTCGTCGACGACATGCGCGGGCCCACGGCCGAGAAGGTGCTGGACCACATGAAGAACCTGGAGGCCTGAGCCGTGCTCACGCTGACCCTGCGAGGGCTCAGGTCCCACAAGCGACGGCTCGTCGGCACCGTGCTGGCGGTGCTCCTCGGCGTCGGGTTCATGGCCGGCTCGCTGATCTTCACCGACACGATGCGGGCCTCGTTCTCCGGCGTCTACGCCGACGCCGAGCGCGACACCGACGCGCTGGTCCGCGGGCCGGCGACCATCGACGCCTACGCCGGCACCCAGCGCGCCCCGGTCGACGCCGCGCTCATCGAGAAGGTCGCAGCGATCCCGGGCGTGGCCGGCGTCGCGTCCCGCGTCGAAGGCTTCGCCCAGGTCCTGGACGCCGACGGGAAGGCCGTCGACGACATCGGCGCCGGGGCCACGCCCGCCGGTGCCGCCTGGACCGACGTGGCGGCGCTCAGCCCGTTCGACCTGGTGGACGGCCATGGGCCGCGCACGAGCGACGAGGTGGTCATCGACCGCTCACTGGCCGACGAGGTGGACCTGGCGCCGGGTGACGCCACGACGGTCCTCACCGCGGCCGGTCCGGTCGACGTCGAGGTGGTGGGCGTCGCGACGTTCGGCGATGCCGACAACCGCGCCGGTAACCGCACGGTGCTCTTCACGCTGGAGACCGCGCAGGAGCTGCTGGGCCGCA
>JBOGDY010000249.1:0-4159 GCA_050742955.1 Actinomycetes bacterium
GCACCGGCCTGGCCGGAGACGCCGCCACCGTGGATGCGGGCGACGACGTCGAACCGGGCGTCGATGTCGAGGGTCACGAAGGGCTCGTTGACCAGCTGCTGGTGGACCTTGTTCGGGAAGTACTGGTCCAGCGGCCGGCCGTTGACGACCCACTGGCCGGTGCCGGGGACCAGCCGCACGCGGGCGATGGCCTGCTTGCGCCGGCCGGTGGCGGCGCCCGGAGCGGACACGATCTCGCGGGGGGTCACGGAGGTGAAGCTCTGGGTCGACTCGGACGTGAACGTCTCGGGAGTCTCAGTGCTCTCTGCGGTGGTGGTCTCGGCGGTGGTCTCGGCCACGATGTCTCTCTCGGTCTCTCTCGGCTGGCGAGCGGGGATGTCGGGGCGCGGCGCTACTGCGCGACCTGGGTGATCTCGAACGGGACGGGCGCCTGCGCCTGGTGGGGGTGCTCGGGCCCGGCGTAGACCTTGAGCTTCCTCAGCATGCTCCGGCCGAGGGTGTTGTGCGGCAGCATCCCCTTGACGGCCTTCTCGACCGCCTTCTCCGGGTGCCGCTCGAGCAGCTGGGAGTAGGGCGTCGCGCGCAGGCCGCCGGGGTAGCCGGAGTGGCGGTAGGCCAGCTTGGCCTCGCGCTTGTTGCCGGTGAGCGCGACCTTGTCCGCGTTGATGATGATCACGAAGTCACCGGTGTCGACGTGCGGCGCGTAGATCGGCTTGTGCTTGCCGCGCAGGAGGGTTGCCGCCTGGGTGGCCAGGCGGCCGAGCACGAGGTCGGTCGCGTCGATGACGTGCCACTGACGCTGGACGTCGCCGAGCTTGGGGCTGTACGTGCGCACGGTCATAGCCTTCGTGATGTCGGATCCGGTCGGAGGTGCCCGCACCCGACGGGTGAGCCCTCTCGGGTGGGCACAACGACCTCGCAGACTACCTTCCGGCCCGCGAACCGGTCAAAGCGAGCCGGTCACGGGAGCCGGACCGCCACCACCCCTTCCCCGAGCCCCGCCAGGTCCGCGACCAGCCGGCGCGCGACCGGGCTGTCCTCGGCCGGACCGAACCCGGCGACGCGCAGCCGGACCGTGCCTGGGTAGCGGCTGGAGGACGCGATGAGGCCGTGGGACGCGAGCACGCCGCGCGCCCGCTCGGCCGACGCCGGCCGCACCGACACCAGCAGGTCGCCCGACAGGTCCGGGACGGCCTGGGCCGCGACGGTCGCCTGCTGGCGCTCGGGCGTGGTGGCCGGGGTGAGCCCGGCCGGGTCGGGACCCAGCAGCGCGTTGCGGAGGATCTTCTGGGTGCCGTCGGTGAAGCCCCGGAAGTTGGGCTCGGAGGCGAACAGCACCAGCCTGCCCTCCTGGTAGGCCTCGTCGACGACGGCGGCCGTGCCGCCGAGCTCCTCCTCGCCCTCGGCGAAGCCGGAGACGAAGAAGTCCTCGCTGCCGGCCTGGGGGTAGGAGACGGCGACCGTGGCCGGGTCGGCGGCGTGCAGCACGGGGTCGTACTCGTAGAAGCTCCACGCCTCCTCGCCGACGCCCTGGGCCAGCGGGCTGGCCGGGTCGACGTCGACGCGCAGCAGCGAGCCGGGCACGTCGGACGTGGGCGCGGACAGGGTGGCGCCGGTCAGGCCCAGCCGACCTGCCAGCGAAGCACCGCCGCTGAGACCGACGTACCGGCCGCCCTGGGCGACCCAGTCGCGCACCGCCCGGGCGCCACTCCCACCGAGGTCGGTCTCGCCGTCCGCGGCCGAGCCATCGGGCACGGCGAGGACGTCGACGCCGTCGAGTCCCCCGGCCTTGATGTCCCTGGTGGTCAGCTCCTGGTAGGTCAGTCCCCACTTCTGCTCGAACAGCCAGCGCAGCCAGCCGGACGACTCGATCGCCCCGGTGCCCGACGACATCTGCCAGACGCCGACCGACGGGCGGTCCGTCGGCAGCGGCTCGGCCGCCGGCTCCGCCAGCGTCGGCGCCGCGGCCGAGGCCGGCGCGAGCTCGGCGGCGGACCGCCCACCCTCGACGTTGAAGAGCAGCGGCTGGCTCCAGGCCGTCACGTCGTAGAAGTAGGGGAACGGCGTGTAGGTGTCCTCGTTCAGCATGGCCTGCACCCAGTGCTTCTGGGCCTGGGCCATGGGCACCCAGTAGGTGCCGGCGGGGAGGGTCGTGCTGCGGGCTCCACGGCCGTACGGCGTGTAGTCGGGCACCGTGAGCGGCGCGGTGAGCACCCGGACCTCGACGTCCATCCGTTGCAGCCGGCGCACCATCGAGTGGACCTCACGCGACTTGGCCGGGTCGTCGGCCCGCAGGAAGTAGTGCCGGACGCGGATGTCGGGCACCTCGTTCTGCACGGTGTTGTCCGGTTGGACGACCTCGTTCGGCTCGAGGGTGCCCTCGACGCCCTGCCGGTAGGCCTCACGGTGCGCGGCGGCCCATCCGGTCAGCACGTCGGCCTTGTCGTTGGCCACGGCCGACAGCGACGCCCAGATCGCGACGTACTGCTCGTAGACCCGCTTCTTGGTGGAGTCGCCGCTGTCCTTCTCGAACGTCATGCCCGCACCGAGGAAGCCGGTGGTGGGCACCGTGTCGCCGTAGCCCATGTAGAACAGGTCGTAGATGTCGTAGTTGAAGTAGGGGATGCCCTGGCGGTCGAACTCGGCCTGCATGGACGAGCCGTAGAGGTTGTTGATCCAGTCGACCGACTCGTCGGCGATCTCGTGGTAGACCGGGTCGGCGTTGGGCGGGAAGAAGAAGTCCTTGGCGCCCATCTCGTGGTCGTCGATGAACAGCACCGGCGGCAGCGCACGAAGGGCGTCGAGCTTTCCGTCGGTCTCCGGCTGCGTCCGGGCGAACCAGTCGCGGTTCATGTCGAAGCCGTAGGCGTTGCGACGGGTGTCGGCCTCGCGGCCGTCGGGGTTCTGCGTCGGCAGGATCGCCACGACCGTGTCGTCCTGGATGGTCCCGGCGGCGCAGTCGGTGCGGTCGGCAAGCTCGTAGAGGACCCGCAGGGACGCGTCGGTCCCGCTCTCCTCCCCGCCGTGCACGTTGCCGGCGACCCAGAGGATTGCCGGCGCCCGCGCCGCCAGCGCAGCGGCCTCGGCCGACGTGGTGGCCGGGTCGCGCAGCTTCTCGGCGGCCTGCCGGGCCTCGGCCACGCGCGCCGGCTCCCCGACGAGGGCGAAGCGCAGCGGACGGCCCTGCTGCGACGTCGCGAGGGTCGAGCTGCTGACGCGGTCGCTCGCCTCGTCGACGGCGCGCAGGTACCGGTCCGACTCGGCGGTGGTGACGTCCCGGTTGCCGAGGTCGAAGCCGAGCACCTGCCGCGCGGTCGGCACCTGGCCGGCGTACTGGGGCGCGGTCGTGAACGGGTGGCAGCTCGCGGCGGCGGCGCCCTGGCCGACCGTGCCGAGGCCCAGCGGCAGGGCCAGTGCCCCCGCCCCGACAGCAGCGATGACGGCGCGCACTCGCATGGGGGTCACCCTTCGTCCCGGTATGCCACGATTCGGGCATCTGACCACCGGGGCGACCGCGTGTCAACGGGCCGACGACTTCATCCCGGGGGTCGTGCGGCGCCTCGTCAGCGGGCGCGCTCGACCCGGCCCTCGTCCCAGACCGGCTCGTCGGACTCGTAGACGCCGCCGTCCGCGCCGAAGACCAGGTAGCGGTCGAACCCCCGCGCGAACCACCGGTCGTGGGTGACGGCGACGACGGTGCCGTCGAAGTGCTCCAGGCCCTCCTCGAGCGCCTCGGCCGAGACCAGGTCGAGGTTGTCCGTGGGCTCGTCCAGCAGCAGCAGCGTGGCTCCCGAGAGCTCGAGCAGCAGGATCTGCAGCCGCGCCTGCTGCCCGCCGGAGAGCGAGTCGAAGGTCTGCTCGGCCGCGTGCGCGAGCTCGTAGCGGTCGAGGGTCCGCGACGCCTCCTCCCGGCCCATGCCGGCGCGGTGCGCGTCGCCGCGCCACAGGATGTCCAGCAGCGTCCGGCCGATGAGCTCGGGGTGCTGGTGCGTCTGCGCGAACCATCCGGGGCGCACCCTGGCGCCGAGGCGCGCGGCACCGGTGTGCGTGACGGTGCTGATGTGGGCGTCGTCGACAGGTCGGTGCTCGACGTCAGGGTCGCTGCCACCGGCCGCCAGCAGCCTCAGGAAGTGCGACTTTCCCGACCCGTTGGACCCGA
>JBOGDY010000250.1:0-4150 GCA_050742955.1 Actinomycetes bacterium
CCACCCGGCACGTCCCACGAGTAGGGGCAGACGACGCCGATCCTCACGGGCCGCCCCCGCCCGACGCGCCCCGTGACGGGAGGTCGGCCAGCCAGAGCGGCTGGAGCATGTGCCAGTCCTGCGGATGGGCCGCGATGGCCGCCCCGAACGCGTCGGCCACCTCCTGGGTCATGGCATCGACCTTCTCACGCGTTCGCCCGGCGGGCGGGACCTTCACCTCGTCGTGGAAGCGGATCACCAGCCGGTGCCGGTGCGGGCGCCCGGCCGGCTCGTACCAGATGCTCACCGGGTGCAACGCCGCCCCGGTGCGCAGCGCCAGCAGCGCAGGGCCGGCGGGCATCCGGGTCGGCTCACCGAGCAGGTCCACCCCGATGCCGGCGGCTCGCAGGTCGCGGTCGGCGAGCAGCGGCACCAGCCGGCCTGCCCGAAGCCGGCGCGACAACGTGTCGAGCAGGTCGCCCTCCCCGCCGGTGAGCGGCAGGATCTCCATCCCCAGGCCCTCGCGGTAGGCCAGGAACCGTGCGTAGAGCCGCTCCGGCCGCAGCCGCTCGGCGACGGTCACCACGGGCGCTCCGGTCAGGCTGGCCCACGCCCCGGCGTGGTCCCAGTTGCCCATGTGCGCGAGCGCGGCGACGACCCCGCGGCCGCCCGGGCCCACGCCGTCACGCAGGTAGCGCTCGTTCTCCACCCGCACCGTGGACACGACACGGTCCCGGTCCCAGTCGGGCAGCCGGAACGCCTCGCACCAGTAGCGCAGGTAGGACCGCATCCCGTCCCGGGACAGCTCCCGCAGGTCGTCGGCGCACGCGCCCGGGCAGGCGCGGCGCAGGTTCGCCTCGAGGCGACGCACCGCGCGGCCCCGCCGGCGCCATACGGCGTCCGCGACGAGGTCGAAGAGCCGGTACGCCGTTGCCTCGGGCAGCCGTCGCACGAGCGCCCACCCCACGGCGTACGCCCGGAAGACCAACCACTCCCTCATCAGGCCCCGGGCGACTCGGCCAGCGCCTGACGCCGGACCGCGACCGTCCGCTGCCCGATGGTGACCGTGCTCCCGACGGCGAGCACCCACAGTGCCAGCGCCTGGACGTAGGGCACGCCGAGCCCCTCGAGGCCGGTGCACACCAGGATGACCACCAGCCGGTCGGCGCGTTCGGTGACGCCGACGTCGGCGGACATGCCCAGGCCCTCGGCCCGCGCCCGTGCGTAGGAGACCACGGCACCGGTGGCCAGGCAGTAGACGCACAGGGCGGTCAGCAGGAGGTCGTCGCCGTCACCGGCGAACCACAGCGCGATGCCGCCGAAGACGGCGGCGTCGCCGACCCGGTCCAGCGTCGAGTCGAGCCAGGCGCCCCACCGGCTGGACCGCTGGCTCATCCGCGCCATGGTGCCGTCGACCAGGTCGGAGAAGACGAAGGCGGTGATGAAGACAGTGCCCCAGAAGAACTCACCCCGCGGGAAGAACGCGACCGCGCCGGCGACCACGCCGAGGGTCCCGACCAGCGTCACCACGTCGGGGCTGACGCCGCGGCGCACCAGGAACGCCGCCGTCGGCGTGAAGATGCGCGTGAACACTGCGCGGGCGAAGCGGTTGAGCATGGGCTGCGGTCTCCGGGGGTCGGCGGCGCGCTCATCGTAGTGTCGCCCTCGCCGGCCGCCCCGCCGTGACCGGCCCACCCTGATCACCAGGAACGGTCCCGGCGCCCCTTGTGCGGTCCCGGTGCCGGGGTGAAGGTTGGATGGCACCATCACGAGCCCATTCGACGACATGGAGGCGATGCGCCCATGGCGCAGCAGACGAACCCCGGGGCCGCCGGCGCTGCACCGACGGTCGACCAGCCCGGTTCCATCCGCAACGTCGTGCTGGTCGGCCACTCGGGAGCCGGGAAGACGACGCTGGTCGAGGCGCTGCTCGCCGCGACCGGCACGATCAACCGGGCGGGTCGGGTCGAAGAGGGCTCGACGGTCAGCGACTTCGACGAGGCCGAGCAGCGACAGCAGCGCTCGGTCTCTCTGTCGCTCGCACCCCTCGTGCACGCCGGCGTCAAGGTCAACCTCCTCGACACCCCCGGCTACGCCGACTTCGTCGGCGACCTGCGCGCCGGGCTGCGCGCGGCTGACGCGGCGCTGTTCGTGATCTCGGCCGTCGACGGCGTCGACGGCTCCACCCGGATGCTGTGGGAGGAGTGCGCCGCGGTCTCGATGCCCCGGGCCGTCGTGGTGACCAAGCTGGACAAGGAACGTGGCGACTTCGACGAGGCGGTGGCAGTCTGCCAGCGCGTGTTCGGCGACGGCGTCCTGCCGCTCTACCTGCCGCTGGCAGGCGACGACGGCACCGCCGCGGGCCTGATCGGCCTGCTGTCGCAGAAGGTCATCGACTACTCCGGCGAGACGCGCACCCAGCGCGACCCCGACGCGGAGCACCTGCCGCTGATCGAGGCCGCCCGCGGCGCGCTGATCGAGGGGATCATCGCCGAGTCCGAGGACGAGAGCCTCATGGACCGCTACCTCGGCGGCGAGGACATCGACCTCAAGGTGCTGATCGACGACCTCGAGACCGCTGTGGCCCGCGGCTCGTTCTACCCCGTGCTGGCCGCTGCGTCCCCGATCGGGTTGGGCACCGCCGAGCTGCTCGAGGTGATCACGCAGGCATTCCCGTCGCCGCTGGAGCACGAGGTGCCGCCGGTCAGCACGCCGTCCGGCGACCCGGCCGGCCCGCTGAGCTGCGACCCGACCGGCCCCCTCGTCGCCGAGGTGGTGAAGACGACCACCGACCCCTACGTCGGTCGCATCTCCCTGGTCCGGGTCTTCTCCGGAACCCTGCGGCCGGACACCACGGTGCACGTGTCGGGCCACTTCCTTGCCGACCGCGGACACGAGGACCACGACGTCGACGAACGCATCGGTGCCGTCACCACCCCGTTGGGCAAGACCCAGCGCACCACGAACCAGAGCATCGCGGGTGACATCTGCGCCGTCGCCAAGCTCACCCGGGCCGAGACCGGCGACACCCTCTCCGACAAGGACCGCCCGTTGCTGATGCAGCCCTGGTTGATGCCGGACCCGCTGTTGCCGGTCGCCGTCGTGGCCAGGTCGAAGGCGGACGAGGACAAGCTCTCGCAGGGCATCGGCCGGCTGGTCGCCGAGGACCCGACGCTGCGGCTGGAGATGAACTCCGAGACCCACCAGCTGGTGCTGTGGTGCATGGGCGAGGCGCACCTCGACGTGCTGCTGGACCGGCTGAAGAACCGCTACGGCGTGGACGTCGAGTCGGTGCCCCTGCGGGTGCAGCTGAGGGAGACCTTCGCCGGGTCGGCCAAGGGCCACGGCCGGCACGTGAAGCAGTCCGGCGGCCACGGGCAGTACGCCGTGTGCGACATCGAGGTCGAGCCGCTGGAGTCGGGGAGCGGCTTCGAGTTCGTCGACAAGGTCGTCGGCGGTGCGGTGCCCCGACAGTTCATCCCGTCGGTGGAGAAGGGCGTGCGCGCCCAGATGGAGCGCGGTGTGGCGCTGGGCTATCCCGTCGTGGACATCAGGGTCACCCTGTTCGACGGCAAGGCCCACAGCGTCGACTCCTCGGACATGGCCTTCCAGACCGCGGGGGCGCTGGCCCTCAAGGAGGCGGCGAAGGCGACGCAGGTCAACCTGCTCGAGCCGGTCGACGAGGTGGCTGTCCTGGTGTCCGACGAGTACGTCGGGGCGATCATGAGCGACCTGTCCACCCGCCGCGGCCGGGTCACCGGCACCGAGCCGGTCGGCACCGGCCGGTCGATGGTCAAGGCCGACGTGCCCCAGGTGGAGATCACCCGCTACGCCGTCGACCTGCGCTCGCTCTCGCACGGCACCGGGACGTTCTCCCGGACCTACTTGCGGCACGAGTCGATGCCCGCGCACCTGGCGCAGAAGATGCAGGCGGAGGCCTCCGGCTAACGCGGGCCGGGCAGCCGGCCGCGGTTGATCGCGACGAGCCGGTAGACCGCGGCGGCGAGAACCGAGATGGGCGGGACGAGCGTCAGCCGTCCGAGCACCGCCCAGCGACCTCCGCTCGCCACAAGGAGTCGCGCCACCGCGGCGGCGCCGAGACTGACGCGGCCCGAGGGCTCGATCCAGAGCACGGAGTGCCTGGCCTCCGCCGCGGTCACGCCAAACGACG
>JBOGDY010000251.1:0-4119 GCA_050742955.1 Actinomycetes bacterium
CCACGACCTCGAGCGGCAGGCCGAGCGTCGCGGCCGCGGCCTCGGCGGCCCCGCGCAGCTCGGCCGTCGGGTGCTGGGCCAGCCACACGACGCGGCGGTAGTTGCCGAAGTAGTCGTCGCGCAGCCCGGGGTGCCGGTCCAGCCCCAGCTCGGCCACCACGGTGCGCCGGAACGACATCGCCAGGAAGTCGGTGAGGACGTAGGTGCCGGGCTCCTCCGCGAGCAGCCCGCTCATCTCGTCGGCCCCGGCGAAGACGTCGTAGCAGTGCGACCCCGACAGCAGCGGTACGTCGAGCCGGCGGCACACCTCGCCGAGCGCACCGTAGGTGCCGCAGTCGGCGTACCCGACCGCGACGGCGTCGTAGCGGTCGGCCAGCTCGCCGACCAGGGTCTCGACCTGCTCGGCGATCCGTTCCGGGTGGTTGTGCAGCAGGGGTGTCAGGGGGTGCACGTCGACGGGCCAGCCGCGGCGTACGGCGATGTCCGCGACATGCCTGGCGATGGCGCCGCACGCGACCACGGCCACCCGCCCACCCGGTGCGCCGGCCTCACTCCGGGAAGGAGAGCTGGTCGATGAAGCGGTCGTTGAAGTCCGACCGGTCGGAGAGCTCGACATAGCGCACCTCCCTCAGCAGCGTGTGGGCGCCTTCGCGTTCGCGCATCGACAGCAGCGTCATCTTCGCGCCCTCGCCGGCGACGTTGCCGGCGCTGACGATGCGGTTGACCGAGATGTCGGGCACCAGGCCGATGCGGACGGCGCTCGACGGGGACAGGTAGCTGCCGAACGACCCGGCGAGCAGCACCTGCGCCACGTCGGACACTTCGACGCCGAGCTCCTCCACGAGCAGCCGCCAGCCGGTCGCGATCGCGGCCTTGGCGAACTGCAGCTCGCGCACGTCGCGCTGCGACAGGAAGATCGCGTCGTCCAGCGCCTCGACGTCGCCGCCCTTCCAGTCGAGCACGAACACCCGCTCGCCGGCGAGGGTCTGCAACCGGTCGGCGAGGGCGGGGTGGCTGGTGCGCGCGGCCTGGGCGTCGACGAGCCGGCCGGACCGGTCGAGCAGGCCGACCTCGACGAGTGCGGCCACCGCGTCGACCAGCCCCGAGCCGCACAGGCCCATCGGCTCGACGTCGCCGATGACCTGCAGCGTGACGTCGTCGTCGCTGATCTTGACGACCTCGACCGCGCCGTCGGCCGCCCGCATGCCGCACCGGATCGCCGCACCCTCGAACGCCGGGCCGGCCGGTGCCGCGGTGGCCAGCAGCCGCTCGCTGTCGCCCAGCACGATCTCGCAGTTGGTGCCGACGTCGATGAACAGCCGCAGCCGCTTGTCGCGGTCCATGCCCGAGGCGAGCATCCCGGACACGATGTCGCCGCCGACGTAGGCGCCGAGCGACGGGAAGACGAACGCCCGCGCGCGCGGGTGGGTCGCGAGCCCGAGGTCGGTCGCCAGCACCTCGGGGAAGGACCGGGTGGACATCACGAAGGGTGCGACCCCGAGCGGCTCGGGGTCGATGCCGAGCACCAGCTGGGTCATGGTCGCGTTGCCCGCCAGCGCGACCTCGTAGACCTCGTCCGGCGGGACCTCGCCCTCCTCGCAGACCTCGGTCGCCAGCTCGGCGAGGGTGGCGCGGGCCGCGGCCGTGAGCCGGCCGAGTGCCTCCGGGTCCATCATCGTCGCACTGATGCGGGTGATGACGTCGCCGCCGAACGGCTGCTGCTTGTTCAGCATCGACGCGACGGCGACCGGCGTGCCGGACGAGAGGTCGAGCAGCGTTGCGACGACGGTGGTGGTGCCGAGGTCGAACGCGATGCCGAACCGGCGCCCGGTCGTGTCGCCCGGCTCGACGTCGATGAGCACGTCGTCGACGACCACGGCGGTCACCCTGAAGTCGGCACCGCGCAGCGCGGCCGGCAGCGCGCGCAGGGCGTGCAGGTCGACGCGCACCTCGAGGTCGTCCATCGCGGCGAGCAGTCGCTCGAGGTCGGACTGCTGGTCGGCGAGCGTCGGCTCGGTCAGCTCGACGTAGCGCTTCTGCACCGCCGGCCGGAGGATCACCTGGCGGCCGACCCCGACCGTCGCCGCCTTCGGGCGGGTCGCGAGCGGCGGTACCTCGATCTCGACGTCGCGGGCCGCCTGCGCGAGGCAGGCCAGCCGCCATCCCCCGGCGAGCTCGTCGCTGCTGAAGGCGCGCTCGTCGAGCCGCGCCACCGGAACGTCGCCGCGCAGCACCTTGACCTTGCACTTCTTGCAGGTGCCGTGCCCGCCGCAGGTGGAGTCGATGGCGATGCCGTTCCAGCTGGCCGCGTCGAACACGGTGACCCCCGACGGCACCCGCACCTCCCGGTCGCTCGGGCGGAACGCGATGCGCACCCGGACCGGGCCACTCTCGCTGCCGTCGTCGGCGGACCCGGGCCGCACGCCGTGGCCGGGAGGCGGGTGGTCGGCGAGCAGTCCCTCGCGCAGGTAGTCGCTGCGCGCGAACCCGGCCGCGCCGTCGCCGGGACCGGCGGCGCTCAGGCGCTCTGCTTGGCGCGGTGGGCGGCGATCCACCGGGCCCCCCACTCGTCGTTGCCCATCAGCAGGTCGGCGGCGCGGACCGCCTCGACCATCTGCGGGTTGCGGGCATCCATGATCGCGCTGGTCAGCCCGCAGGTCATGGCCATCGGCAGGAAGGCCGAGCCGATGACGTGCCGGCCGGGCATCCCGAACGACACGTTGCCCGCACCCAAGGTCATGTTCAGGCCGAGCTCCTCCTTGATCAGCGAGATGGTCTCCATCGTCTTGACCACGAGCGACGTGTCGGCGCCGACCGGCATGGCGAGCGGGTCCACGACGATGTCCTCGAGCGGGATGCCGTAGCGCTCGGTGGCGACGTCGACGATCTTGCGGGTGATCTCCAGCCGCTTGCGCGGGTCGTCGGGGATCTCGTCCTCCTCGTTGGGGAGGGCGATCACCGCCGCGCCGTAGCGCTTCACCAGCGGAAGGATGGTCTCGAGCCGCTCCTGCTCGCCGGTCACCGAGTTGACCAGCGCCTTACCGTCGTAGGCGGCCAGGCCCGCGTCGAGCGCCTCGACGACGGACGAGTCGATGCACAGCGGCAGGTCGGTGAGGCCCTGGACCAGCTTGACGGTCCGGGCCAGCAGGTCGGCCTCGTCAGTGAGCGGCACCCCCATGTTGACGTCGAGCATCGTCGCGCCGCCCTCGACCTGCTCGCGCACGTCGACCTCGATCCGCGACAGGTCGCCGGCGCGCAGCTGCTCCTGGAACTTCTTGCGCCCGGTCGGGTTCAGCCGCTCGCCGATGACGCAGAACGGCTGGTCGGGACCGATGACGACCTCGCGGGTCGCGGAACGGATGACCGTGTGCAAGGCGGGCTCCTCGGGGTCGTGCTCGGTGGGTGACCAGGCTCAGACGGCGGCGGTCGCGCGCCGTTGCTGGATGAGCTCCTTGGCACGTCGTACGGCGGTGGAGGCGTCGGCCGCATAGCCGTCGGCGCCCACGGCGTCGGCGTACTCCTGCGTGACCGGCGCCCCGCCCACCATGACGATGACCGAGTCGCGCAGTCCGGCCTTCTCCAGCGCGTTCATGTTGGCCTTGAACATCGGCATCGTCGTGGTGAGGAACGCGGAGAAGCCGACGATGTCGGGCTGGTGCTCCTCGATGGCGGCGATGAACCTCTCCGGCGCGACCTGGACGCCGAGGTCGATGACGTGGAAGCCGGCGCCCTCGAGCATGATGTTGACCAGGTTCTTGCCGATGTCGTGCACGTCGCCCTTCACGGTGCCCATCAGGAACTTGCCCACCGACGCGGCACCGGTGTTGGCCAGCAGCGGCCGCAGCACCTCGAGGGCACCGGCCATCGCCTTGCCGGCGATGAGCATCTCCGGGACGAAGAAGTCGCCGCGCTCGAAACGGGCCCCCACCTCCTCGAGGGACGGGATCAGCGCGTCGAAGAGCATCGTCTCCGGGGTCATGCCGCCGTCGAGCCCGGTGTGGGTGAGCTCCAGCACCCGGGGTGCGTTGCCGACGAGCGTCTCGTCGTAGAGCGCCTTGAGGATCTCCTCCGGTGTCATGCGACGCCTTCCTTTCCACTCTCTGCCCCGCCGTCGACGTG